>CAZWWW010000281.1:0-4755 GCA_964637715.1 uncultured Phycisphaeraceae bacterium
GTATACAGCCTGTGGCGACGAAGCGGCGCTGGAAGCGTTTACACGGCTGTGCGAGATTGAGGGTATCATTCCGCGTTGGAGAGCGCACACGCCGTCGCGCAGGCCATCGAATTGGCGCCGAAGATATCGCCGGAGCAAAACATCGTTGTCAATCTTTCCGGACGCGGCGACAAGGACGTTGTAGAAGTGGGACGACTTCTCGGGCGGTTCGCGGAATAGAGTAGAATGGGCGCCTTCATGCTCCAGCGAGGGCGCACTCTTGTGACACGGGAACACCCATTTACGACCAGTTGCCGCGCGCGGGCCGGCACGGGTAAGCGTGGCGTTAACCGATCAAACTACGACACGGAGTCAGGGACATGAGTTCATTAGATACGCGTATCCAACAGTTCAAACAGATGGCCGAGGCGGATCCTACCAACGAATTGGGGCACTTCAGTCTGGGCAAAGCTTATCTGGAAGGGGGTCGCTATGAAGAAGCCGCCTCATCGTTCGAGCGGGCCATCGAGCTGAACGCCAAGCTGTCCAAGGCCTATCAATGGCTCAGTGAAGCACTCGAGGGGGCTGGAAAGCGCGATCGAGCGATCGAAGCAGCGACCAAGGGGGTATCGATCGCCGATGAAAACGGTGACCGCCAGCCGCGTGACGCCATGGCTTCGCTGCTGCGGGACTGGGGGGCGCCTGTTCCGGAGTTCAAAAGCAGCGCGACCTGTGAAACGCCGCAGGGGTCGAGCGACAGCGCATCCGGTTTTCAATGCTGTCGCTGCGGACGCCCGACGGGACAACTCGAAAAACCGCCCTTTCGCGGCGATCTGGGGCAGAGCATCCACGCCAACGTGTGCAATCTCTGCTGGAAGGAGTGGGTTGCGATGGGCACCAAGGTCATCAACGAGCTCGGTCTCGTGCTCAGCTCGGACGCCGGACAGGAGGCGTACGACCAGTACATGATCGAGTTTCTGCAACTTGAGGAGCTGTAACAGCCGGTCTGGCCCTCGCTGACCTCGACGCCGTGTGGCCGGAGTCTGCGGGGCCTGCGCCTCCCATTACCGCTTTTCAAAGGCTTTTCCGCCACGCTGCGGGGTCCAAACAAAGGTCGCCACCGGACATTTCGGAACTGAGACTGGAATCGCCGCCCCTGAAGTCCTATACTGGTTCAGGTTGATGGGTGTGGAACCGATTGGTCTTGGGGGGGTAGGCGCAGCTCCGCGCCGTAAGGATCGGTCCGCACGAATCGTCGCAGAGGAAATGAATCTTGGTTGATCGTGACGCAACGTCCCCTGGCGTGCCGTTCTCAGAGCCTACCGGTCCAGCGGTGCGGCTGACCGTTCAGCGCGGTTCGCACGAAGGCGCGGTGATCGAGTGTCGGCGGGTGGTCACGCTGATCGGTTCTCGCCCCGGGTGCAAAATCCAACTCAACCATCCTCTCGTCTCGCCGGTACACGTCGCCATCGTGAACGACAACGGCGAAGCCTACGCCGTCGATCTTGTTTCAAACCGGGGCACCCTGCTCAATGATCTCAAGATGGAGCACGAGCGCCTCAGCAACGGCGATTTGATTACGATCGAACCGTGGGTCTTCCGGGTTGGTATCGGTCGCGGTGCACGACGCACCAACGGAAACACCCCCAGTGTCCCCCTCGAATTCGCCCCGCATCTGATCGCCTTCGAGCACCTTGAATCCGGACGTATCCTGAAACCTGATCGGAAGATTTGCACGATCGGTCGGCGCAGCGGTTGCGACATCCAGGTGGATGACCCGGACGTGTCTCGGGCCCACGCTCTGTTTTTCATTCATGACGACCATCCGACCGTGGTCGATCTGTGCACGCGGAACGGTACCTATGTCAATGATGAACCCATCGGGTTCCGTGTATTAAAGGACAAGGATGTCGTGCGCATCGGCGACGCGCGTTTCCGCGTGTGCGTGATTGTTCCCTCGGCGGGTGTTCCGAAAGCAAAGCCTGTTGATGACGTGACGCCTCCGGGATCAGTGCGACCGGCCGGCGGTTCCAACGGCACCGCGTCGCCCATCAAGCTCGACGACGACCTCGTGGACATCCAGGCGGTCGAGGGCTCACAGCGCTGGCACATCGCCGAGAGCGTCAAACAGCCCGCCCCCAAGCGCCGCATCGCCCGCTGACGAACACAATCGACCCTCGATCGACAGCGGACCACGACCGAGCCGATCGCCTATTACTCCAGCCTTTCCCCACCTGTATTCGCCTCATATAATGCGCTTGGCGTCTATTTGCGCGCGCCGCGTCACATGAGTCTGCCGCCTGGATGCGCCGGCACGTTATAGAGGGGACGCGATCGCGCCTGCGAATCGATCACCGGATCAGGAGCTTATTATGACCGTTGTCACTTCGTCTTCGACCACGTCCGGACCCCGCACCGTGCACGCCCCGCGCGGTACCGATCTCACCTGCAAGGGTTGGCAGCAGGAAGCGGCGCTGCGCATGCTCATGAACAACCTCGATCCCGACGTGGCTGAGGATCCCGATCGACTCATCGTATACGGCGGTAGCGGTCGCGCCGCGCGATCCTGGCCCGACTACGATCGAATCGTCGCCGCCCTCCAATCGCTCGAAAACGACGAAACCCTGCTGGTTCAGTCGGGTCGAGCCGTGGGCGTCGTCCGCACCCATCCCGACGCCCCGCGTGTGCTCATCTCCAACGCCATGCTCGTTCCGCACTGGGGCAACTGGGACGAGTTTCGCCGCCTCGAAGCAGCCGGTCTGACCATGTACGGGCAAATGACCGCGGGAAGTTGGATCTACATCGGCACGCAAGGCATTCTGCAAGGTACTTACGAAACATTCGGTGCTGCCGCGCGGGAACATTTCGGCGGGTCGCTCAAGGGCAAGCTCGTTGTCACCGGCGGGCTGGGCGGGATGGGTGGGGCGCAGCCGCTGGCGGTCACCATGAACGAAGGCGTTTGTCTCTGTGTGGAAGTCGACAAAGCCCGCATCGAGCGCCGCATCAACACCCGCTACCTCGACAAGTGGACCGACACGCTTGACGAAGCCCTGCGTTGGGCGATCGACGCGACGAAGCAGGGGACGGCGCTGTCGATCGGTCTGCTCGGCAACTGCGCCGACGTGCTCCCCGAGTTGGTGTCACGCGGTGTCATTCCAGATATGCTTACCGATCAAACCTCCGCCCACGACGCGCTTGACGGCTATGTCCCCAACGGAATGAGTTTCGTCGACGCGGTCACCCTGCGCCGAACTGATCCCGACCGGTACATCACGGAATCGCTGCGTGCTATGGGCGAACACGTTCGGACGATGCTCGAACTTCAACAGCGCGGAGCCGTCACCTTCGACTACGGCAACAACCTGCGCGGACAGGCCAAGCTCGTCGGGGTGGAAAACGCCTTCGATATCAAGGGCTTTGTGCCGTTGTTCATTCGCCCGCTCTTTTGCGAAGGGCAGGGCCCGTTCCGCTGGGTCGCGCTCTCGGGTGATCCCGCCGACATCGCCCGAACCGACCGGGCCGTGCTCGAAACGTTCCCGAACAACGAGCACCTTTGCCGCTGGATTCAGCTCGCGGGCGAGCGCGTGGCGTTTCAGGGTCTGCCCGCAAGGATTTGCTGGCTGGGCTACGGCGAGCGGGCGAAGATGGGGCTGGTGTTCAACGAACTCGTCCGCACGGGTGAGGTATCCGCCCCGATCGTCATAGGCCGCGATCATCTCGACTGCGGCAGCGTCGCCTCGCCGAACCGGGAAACCGAGGGCATGAAGGACGGCTCGGACGCCATCGCCGATTGGCCCATCCTCAACGCCCTGGTCAATACCGCCTGCGGAGCGAGCTGGGTCAGCGTCCACCACGGCGGCGGCGTAGGCATCGGCTACGCCATCCACGCCGGACAGGTGACCGTTGCCGACGGCACCCAAGAAGCCGCCGCCCGCCTCGAACGAGTCCTAACCGCCGACCCGGCCACGGGGATATTCCGGCATGTAGATGCGGGTTATGAAAAGGCTATCGAAGTGGGCAAGGAAAGAGGCGTCAAGGTGCCGGAGTAGATGGAATCTCGACGAGTGGGATGGAACCCCCTTATGGTCCATTCCTTTTCGTGGCAATCTTGTAGGTCGGGTCATCGACCCGACAGTCGCCTTGACGGCTGTTGGGGCAGCCGTATTGTCGGGTCGATGACCCGACCTACGTTTCTGCCCTATCCGGCTGAACGAGGTGCAAGATGAACATGCGAACCAATGGAAATGTCGTGATGGCGTTAGCGTTGTGCATGAGTGTCCTCCCCTTCTGCGCACGCGCGCAGGATTCGACAGCCGAGTTGCGTCGCCAAGCCGAGCAAGGGGACGCTCGCGCACAGAATACCCTGGGCGCCATGTACGCCAACGGACGCGGCGTTACCAAGGACGACAAACAAGCGGTCGAGTGGTATCGCAAGGCGGCCGAGCAAGGGTACGCTGCCGCACAGTATAACCTGGGCGGCATGTACGCCAACGGACGCGGCGTTCCCAATAACGACAAGCAAGCGGTTGAGTGGTTTCGCGAGGCGGCCGAGCAAGGGTACGCTGGCGCACAGAAGAGCCTGGGCATCATGTACGCCATCGGAAGCGGCGTTCCCCAGGACGACAAACAAGCGGTTGAGTGGTTTCGCAAGGCGGCTGAGCAAGGGGACGCTGGCGCACAGTTTTACCTGGGCGTTATGTACGCCGACGGACGCGGCGTTCCCAAGGACGACAAACAAGCGGTCGAGTGGTATCGCAAGGCGGCCGAGCAAGGGTA
>CAZWWW010000282.1:0-4746 GCA_964637715.1 uncultured Phycisphaeraceae bacterium
CAACACGGGCAAGCTGCTGCTTGCCCATGCCACCCGAAAAACAAGGTGTGACAAAACACTAGAACGGACGGGCTTAAGCGCGGTCGAGCGTCTGTGAAGGCGGGGATTCTGCCGGCGGGGTCCAACAGCCCTTACAGCGCGGCTCATAACTCTCGGCGCCACCGACCATACACGCGCGCACAATGGGCGTGAGCCGTTGTGTGCGATCCGCCGCGCAGCCGCAACGTGCGCAGACAGCCTGGTGTTTGATGTGACGAGTCGCGCGCTGCGCCAACCGCTCAATGTCGCGAAACGGCTGACCCCAGCTATCGAGATCAAGCCCCGCCATCATCACGTTTAGTCCGTGCTGCGCCAGTTTATCAACTACATCGACCAACTGGGCATCAAGAAAATGAACCTCGTCAATCACCAACAAGCGCAGCTCCGAAACACACGCCCACCGCCGCAGCTCGGCGGCGGCGCGGATCGTCTGCGCGGGGCACGTCCGTCCGTCATGGGATACGATCGCGTCGCGGCGATAGCGATCATCGTTGATATGGCGAACCGCCGCGGCGGTTCCGGCGGGTTGACTCGACAGGTGGTTCAACAGCCGGGTCGTCTTGCCGCTGAACATACATCCGGTCACAAGCGTGATCAGACCGCGGCGCGACGCAGCGGTGGGACGCACCTCCATGTGCGGAACGGACTCCACAGGTGTCGGACCAAGCATGAGTGCATTATCACGGACACGGCCCGTACCGCAACCGTGGCTTCCGAAACCGTACAGCCGTCCACAGACGCACCACGACACGCAACGAATCAACACCGCGCAAACACGTTGTGAAAAACGCCGCCCTGCTTCGCTATCGAAGACGGAACCCGCCCTGCTGCGCGCAGCGTATCGTGTCGGCGGAACAGCCTGGGCTGTTATTGTGTATCACCGTATCGAGTCGGTTTATGGGGCAAAAAGGTGATTAAGCCGTTGCACCATGATAGAGCTTGCTCTGGTCCCGCGTGTTGGTCGAACTTCATCGCACTTGGTCGGGTGCCGATAACGAGTGGGGCGAGCGTGCGCCTGGACGATCCACTGATGATGCACCAAGCTATCAACCATGAAACAACCGGAACCCGTGGTGTCGGGCCAGACGTTTCCCTTCGCTCGATCCGGGCGCGCATCGTGCGGTCCCTGACCACGGTGGCCTGTGCAGCCGCTATAATCTGCTTCGCAGCGTACCGCGTCGACAGCTACATTCTGCGCACCGTCGCCAAAACTTTGACGGCATCCCTCGCCAGCCCGGACGAAAAAGCCCTCGCCCTGAACCATTGGATTCACGCCCATCTGCCTACGGCACGCAATCGCGGATACTTCGGTTGGTCTCGACTTCGCGCCACGCCGGTGCAGGTGTTGGACGGCGGCGGCGATTGTGCCGACAAGTCGCGCCTGCTGTCGACCATGCTGCGCAACATCGGCATCCCGGCAACAATGGCCATGCTGTTCGATCCCAAGACCGGAGATTCAACACACACCGTCGTCGAAGCGCGGATCGGCAAGCCTGAGTTCATGGTGCTCGACCCTTCGTTCGACTTATCTTTCCCGAACGAAACGCATGACGGATACCTGGGGCTCCTGGATCTGCGGCGCGACCCGGGAGCGCTGCATCGCCGGTTGGCGGAACTTCAGTTAACACATGCGTGGCCCGCGCTCTGCTATTTCTATCCCGAATCCTACGCACCGTACGACCGCGCCTCGACAGTCAACTGGAACAAGAACGCGCTGACGCGCTGGTTGGGCGGTGCGTTGTTCGCGTGGGCGGGCGATGACATGTATCACTGGTCGCGCCCAGTTGCGTCGGAAGAACCGAAGCTCTTGGTGGGATTGATCTCACTCGCTATCGCCGGGGCGGTACTGATCGCAGGACGGTTCGCCAGAACGGCGGCCAGTCGGCGGCGGCGGCGCGCACGCCTTTATCGGGTTCAAACGTCGGCGGTATCCCAGATCACATCGGCTGCGGCAAAGACGGGCCCGTCCGTGCAGCACAACCGATAGACCCAGCCGGATGCGTCCGTCCTGTCAATAACCGGTACGACGCACGACTGGCACATCCCCGTACCGCAGGCCATCGCACGTTCCATGCAGACATAACACTCGATGGACCGCGCCGCACAGAACGAAGCCACAAACCGCATCATGCGTTCCGGGCCGCAGGCGTAAACCACAAGATCATCCGGATCGACAGGATGGGCGTCGGCGTAGGCCGTCATCGCCGCACCGACGTGACCAGCGAACCCGAGCGACCCGTCGTCGGTGCTTATCACCGCACCGATACCGTAACGAGCGAACTCCGAAGCGCACAACGGCGTGCTCCTCGCATCGGTCGACGGCGCGACCCCTTGCTCCAACGTAAGCGCAAGCAGGTCGCGCGACTGCGTTCCGCAAAACGCGACACCCATCCGATCCGTAGACTTCAGTCCTTCGGCTAGATACAACATCGGCGGCAACCCCACGCCACCGGCTATCATCCATGCGTTCCGTTTTGAACTCGATATCGGAAACGCGTTGCCCAGCGGACCGAGCACACTCAGCGCCGCGCCAGGGGTCAACGTTTCGAGTCCGCGCGTGCCGCGCCCGACAACGCGATAGATCACATCCAACTCGAAGGAATCGTCAACCACGCGAACCCCGGCTATGCTGAACGCACGACGCAACAACGGTGCGGTCCCCGCAGCGCCGACGATCACCATGCCCGAGGCATCGCTTGGAGCGCGCTGTTGCGCGGGCGCTGTCGGCGTCGAAACCGCACAAAGATGGACGAACTGCCCCGGTAGCGGACGGGCGATTCGCGAAACCGAAAACGTAAGCCGATAGTGCGCGCGACAAAGACTACGGTTTTGGGATACCCGCGCTGTTTGAATCCGCGCGGGCGCGCGAGACGTCGTGCTGCCGTGATCGAAACGCACAACCAACTCCTAACCGTAAAAAAACTTCCGGGATCCAAGCCTACGCCCGATCCCGGAAGTCCGCCACGGCTAAGAAAGCCGCCTATCTATTAACGGAGGGCGCGTCCGCTTGACGGTCAACCCGTCAGCCGCACTCCTCCATTCAGTGCCATGCCCCACTTGTACACGCCGGCGCAACTCCTGTCAACGACAAGAAAACTGTGCGTTTCCCTCCGCAATGATTGTAACTAATTGTATTACAATTATTTACAACACCGCAATGCACAACCGAAGACCCGTCACACGCCACCCGTTAAAGCTAGAGCGTTGAATTGTTCCTAGCAATTCCTTCCTCAACCGTCATGCGGGGGCTGCACCCCACGAGCGGGCGCAGGCTTTGCTCTTGCCTCCTCAGCGGAATTCGTGGGTAAGTTTCGGCTCGGGCAGTTCGGGAAGTGCGTGATAGATGGCGACTTGCGCGACTTCGAGTTCTCGGAATCCGTACGCTTTTCTGATGATCAGTTTGACCTTGTCGTTGAGTCCGTCCACGATCTCCGATGAGTACTCCTTCTTGGCTGCGAACCAGTTCAAGATGAGATGCTCGTGGGCTCGAATGCTACTTGCCGCCTTCTTGATCGGCTCCATCCGACTCCGCATCGCCCGCTTCAACCAGGCGTCGAGAAAAACGCCCGCCCAGCGGACGACGCGCCGATTGACGTGTTGTCCCTCGCATATATTTCCGTATGCCTTGCCAGCAAAGTACTTACGGTTTGACGAACTCGAGGCGAGGGCTATCGTCTCCAAGAGGTGATCGGGGCTCTCGGAGGCTATCAAATGGACTTGATTCGGATCGTTCTCCTGTTCGTCCACGGCATCTTGCGTAACCGCATGGAACTGGGGACGAAAACGTCGCTTTCGATACTCTTGCGTTTCAAATCAGCCATCAGCCCGGCGAGATAGCTTTGCCAGTGCGTAAAAGTAGCTTCGCGACTGAAACAAGGGCGAAATCGCCCAAGCAGCGCAGCCAGCGCTGGCTGCAACGATCGAATCTGACCGGCGTTCATGAACCGTTCTCTTGAGCAAGAGTAGCGCTGTCATACTAATGCACTGGCCAGTCTGCATGCGACCAGTAGAACTGCCAGTTTGGGCCGCGGTGAACGGTTGCGAAATACGTCAGGATGACAAAACCAACGAGAAAACAGGTGAACAGCGCGACGGCACCCATGCGCGTTGAATTGGTGGTCTTGACTATCATGATCGACCAAACGGCGAACAGGAACACGAATATGGTTCCTGGATTGAACAGTGTGATGACAATCTGTGGTATATGGGCAGTCGTCGGCCAGTTTCTGAGCCACCCGAAGTTGACTGTGAAACACAGCATGCCGATGATGGTCGTCGCGCTAAAAAGCAAGCTCCAGAGAGCAATTCGTCTCCCCCTGCGTCCGCTGAACCAAATGCCCGCATCTTCAGGTTCGCGGTCTAAGTAGGGCATGAGCGCCAAGCCAAGGACCACAATCGCGGGAATCCCCACGCCGCCCATAAACGCCGAGTAGGAAACCAGCTCTTGCAAACCGAGGAAGTACCAGGGGGCTTTGGCCGGGTTTTCCGGTACCGCGGCGTCGGCCATTTCAGCCAGCGGCGCGTCGAAGAAGGCACCGAGCAGAAGCATCGCGAGTATGGTGAACATCGTGGCAGTGGCAATAACGTATAGCACGCCCGGCCACGTGGGAATCGTGTTTCGCATCTCTCGATTGACCTGTGGCGTGGTACCCTTCATCAGACCCATCAGCCCGTAAGTCTTCATGGAGGTTGCCTGTCCGTCTGCGG
>CAZWWW010000283.1:0-4743 GCA_964637715.1 uncultured Phycisphaeraceae bacterium
CATCGGCACGGGACCGCGATTACCTGTATCGAAACTTATGGCGAGTTGCACTAGATAGTGTTTCACACCCCTTAAGGAACATTGCTTGTGTTAGAGTTGTCGGACGATGGAGAGGGGAAGCGCAACAAAAAGCCCGATCGCGGGCGTCGGTACCGGATCGGGCAGGAGCGTGTGAGGGCGTCGGTCCGGAAACATCGCCGATGTCCGGGTACGACGCTCAACCCGCGTTATTTCTTGTACTTGACGGTGCAGCCGTACGACCTGGTTTTGGTCGTGGCGACCGTAGACCCCTTGAGCAAGGCGGAGACGGCCTCTTCGACGTAGTTCCGCGGATTCTCCTTGTCGCCGTACTGGTTGTTGTCCAGCGCGCCGGCGTAGGCCAGCACACCCTTCTGGTCGATCACGAACATGTGCGGTGTGGTCTTCGCCCCGAACGCCTGACCCACTTCGCCCGGCGCATCGAGCAGAATGGGGTAGTCGAGTTTGCGCTGCTGCTTCCACGCTTTTATTTCCGACACTTTCTCGTTAGCGAACGAGCTTGAGTCGATGCCCAACCATACCACCGGTTTGTTCTTGAACTTCGCCAGCGTCTTGGTCATCAACTTCGCATCATGCACGCGGTTCACCACCGGGCACTTGTGGTTAAGCCACTCAAGCACGACAACCTTACCCTTGAAGTCCGAAAGCTTGTAGACCTTGCCGTCGGTGTCCTTCAGCGTGAAATTCGGCGCGGGCTGGCCGATTTCAGCGTGCTTGCTCCCGCTCCCCGCCCACGCGGGTACGACGGAAAGGCCCACCAAACAAAGCATCCAGGTACCAATCTTCCGCATAGCTCTTCTCCCTTAAAAAGAAATCGTGAGCGGGCGTATCACCGCTCCACTGTGTCTGTTATTCGATCAATTGCGGTACGTCTCGCCTGCCCGTAATGGGTGCATGACACTTTAGGCGGCCTCAAGGTAGGGAAGGCGGTTCGCCCGACTATGTCGGGGGGGTCACCTGCCTGAACTATGGCAGGTCAACCTTCCGCCTTGAGGCGAAAGAACGACCTACCCTACCATTTTTTACGGTTGCCGATCCTATCACACGCCCATCCGTGATAGACGGCGCGTAGCCCGTCGACGACGATCACCATGCTTATACAATGCCCAACGTAGGTATATTTCATGCGTCGGAGTTTGTCGGCGCGCTGTGAAAAACGCGATTGTCGACACCGAAACCGTTGTGAACAACAGTCCCCGACGGTTTCGTTACGGCGGCGTTACACGCAACGAAGCAGATAGGGGGTGTACGCTTATGACCAGACGACCTGCGGTGGTATTGCTATCGGGCGGACTGGACTCTGCCACGGTGGCTGCTTTGGCGGGGGCACAGGGGTTTGAGGTTTATGCACTGACTATGCTCTATGGCCAGCGGCACGCGATTGAAATCGAAGCGGCGAAACGAGTGGGGCAAGCCCTCGGCGTGGCCCGTCACGTCTTCCAGCACATCGACCTGCGGGCGTTCGGTGGTTCAGCCCTGACGGATGACATCGCCGTGCCCAAGTCATCAGCGGATGCGGGCCCGGCGGAAGGGATACCTGTAACTTATGTTCCCGCACGCAACACCATCCTGCTTTCGTTCGCGCTGGCTTATGCCGAAACGATTCGTGCGTGTGACGTATTCATCGGGGTCAACGCGGTCGACTACTCCGGTTATCCTGATTGTCGTCCGGCGTTCATCGCGGCGTTTGAGCACCTGGCGAATCTGGCCACCAAAGCCGGGGTCGAAGGAAACCGCTTCACACTCCACGCGCCGCTCATCGAGTTAACGAAAGCGCAGATTATTAACAAGGGGGTCGAGCTGGGGGTTGATTTCTCGTTAACGCACAGTTGCTACGATCCAACGCCCGAGGGATCGGCCTGTGGATCGTGTGAGAGCTGCATCATTCGTCGCCGCGGATTCAATGAGGCGGGGGTGTCGGATCCAACACGCTATGCGCCTGCATAGTCTGCTGAAAAGGTCCTCCCATCCGGTTACCCGCATCGCGGTGACGGCGATCCGTTGAAGGATGCGCGGTCGCGGTTTGAAGCCCGTGTTCTTAGCGCCGAGACCTCGGGACGAGGGGCGTTGTCCGGACGATCTGGCAAGCTGCTAGTGCTTTGTCACACCTTGTTTTTTGGGTGGCATGGGCAAACTTGTTTGCCCGTGACTGCCCCCGGAACAACACGGGCAAGCTGCTGCTTGCCCATGCCACCCACAACGAACCCTAAGGATCTGTGAGGAAATAACTGTATCAAGTAATCTCTTCCGATGCTGGAAAGAGACGGTGTTCCAGCCTAAGTTGCATCACTTATTTTCTCACGCGCCCCATGAATAAGCTGTGACGCTGCACTAGGCGGTCGAGGGGGCTGCTTCGGCGTCGGTGGGCAAGGGACCGCGTGCCTGGGCGCAGAGCTTCGAGAGTTTGTCGAGTTCCGAGCGAAGGTTGTGAACGGTCGAGCCTTTGAGCAATGCGGCTTCCACAGTTGCCGCCGCCTCGGTGATGACATCAAACCCGTACGCGGTTCCTTCGCTTTTGAGAATGCGTGCTGTGTTTTTCAGTTGATCCAGGTCGTTGGTGGCGCGGGCGCGCTCGATCGTTCGGGTGTGTTCCGGTAGGTCTTCCAGGAACGCACTGATCATGTCACGCATGCTCGGGTCGTCGTGGAAGGAACTGAAGAGCGGTTCTTCGCGCAGCGAATCAAGGATCTTCGCAAAATCCGCCTTGACGAACGGCTTGGCCAGATACCCGTTACACCCCGCGGCCAGGCATCGCTCTTTGTCTTCCGGCTGTGTTAACCCGGTCATGGCCACAATGTGACCGGCATACCCCTTTTCACGCAGTTTCTTTACGGCGTCCAGGCCATTCATCTTGGGTAATTCGATGTCCATAAACACGAGATCGAACGTACGGCTCAGCGCTGCTTCGACGGCGGCAAGACCGTCGCCCACGTGTTCCACTTCCGCGTTAAGCGCCTGGAGGTGGTGTATAGCGAGTTTGGCAATCGGCGGCGAATCTTCGACGAGCAGCACGCGGCTCTGGACGGCTTCCGAACTGTATACGGCGGGGTTCACCGGTGTCTCAAACTTCACGCCGACATCGTGAATGTTTCCTGTAACATATTGGCACCTGACCACCACCCCTTTGACGTCATTCCACGTTCCATAGGTCGTAATGAGTTGGATGATGCAGGGCGTACCGACATGAACGTATCCACCGTGAAGAAACGATACGCCTGAGGCACTGACGTCGTGCCCCTGCGCCTGGTAAGCGACCGGGCTGGAAAACCCCGGCTGCTGCATTTTGACGATCAGCCCTTTGGTCCGGTAGCGGTAGCGCTGCGCTAGTTGATTGAGGTGAGTCGGTGTCGTTGCCTCGTCGAGCGAGTCAAGCAGTTTTGTCAGCTCTTCGTCGCTCAGGCGGACCGTGCGTATCGTGCGACTTTGTCCCTCAGCTTCAGGCACCATCATAGCCCCAACTCTCGAACAATTCGTAAAGTCTCCGGCTCGCTTCCGCCCTAAAAAGTCAACCAGCGATGCTTCCCGTCGCCGGTGATCCAGCTTTTGTCAGTGCGATCTTCTACGGAACGGGGTCGGCAATTAGACTGCAATACGTTGTGTTCATCGGATAGGGGACGCGCGCGCAACACCTTTTTTGCCGGGCAGTCCACGCCTGTTTGCCACTGCCAAGTGTTGGGCCCAACAAAGCCGTGAGCGTCAGACGGTGCGCCACAACACTATCGGACATCGCACCGTCAAAATGAGGAGATTCCGCTTACCCAGGTCCCGTTTTTCTCACGCCTTGTTTAGCTAACACGCGGAATTACGGTATGTCCCTATGTCGCTCCCTTCACGATCGAAAATGCCATGTACCGACGACCAAGTGACGCGTGCTTTTCTCCGAAATAACGATGACGGCATTCTCCGTTATCGTGTATCGACGTTTCGAGTCGATTCACCGGACGAAACAGCGATTCGACGGCAGCGCAAAACAGAGCTTGCTCAAGGTTGGCGGCCAGCCACTTCACTCGCCTTTCGTCCGAGAACAGCAAGGTGGGTCCATGAATGGAAAGATGATACGCACGCTCGTCGTTGACGATTCCGTTTTTATGCGCACGGTGCTCAAGAGTGCGCTCGACAAGGCGCGCCACATTGACGTCATCGGATCGGCACAAAACGGAGCCGAAGCCCTCCAAAAGATCGCCTCCCTCAAACCGGACGTCGTCACGCTCGACATCGAGATGCCCGGCGTTGACGGACTTGAAGTTCTTCGGCGCGTCATGTCGGAGCACCCCCTGCCCATCGTCATGGTGTCCACCAAGACACAGGACGGGGCCGAACTCACCTTCAAAGCTTTGGAACTTGGTGCCGTCGATTACGTCGCTAAGCCGCTTTCTGACCCCAAGGCGTCGCTTCGTGATTTTCAAGAGCAGGTGATAAGGGCTATTGAAACGGCCTTTCTGTCCAACCGGGCGCATCTGAAACAAGCAGAACATCCACCATGCACCGCGCCACGTGCGCCGACTTCGGGTACGGACCGTGTTCTTGTGGCCATCGGTATCAGCGCGGGCGGACCGGCCACCCTGCACAAGCTCATCCCCACGCTGCCTGCGGACTTCGCGCCGATCGTGCTCACCCAACACATGCCCGCCGAGTTCACGCAGCCCTTCGCCAACCGTCTCAACGCTACGTCGCACATCGAGGTGAAGCAGGCTGAGTCGGGTG
>CAZWWW010000284.1:0-4734 GCA_964637715.1 uncultured Phycisphaeraceae bacterium
CATCGATCCTTCTGGCGCGCACACCGAGGCCCCGCACGATCATCCGTTTGCCTTCGATTTTGATTTCGGCGCCGCCCACGGTGGTTCCGGACCGGGGTGTTCAATGTGTCGAAAAGCGGCGGAATCAAAGGCCCGCGCTGAGGCGCTTCGGGCAAGGGCTCGATCAGAAGGCGACGCGCTCGGTGGCCGGTTTTACGGCGAAGCGGGGCGCGTGCGTGCCGAAGCGCGACACCGAGTGGAAGAAACGCGACGGCGTGTACGCACGCACGCCCGTAAAGCACGCACCGAAGCCAGGGCGCAGGAAGAAATGATTGAGGCGTTGGAAGAGCAGGCCGAGCGCATGCACGAACAGGCCGAGCACTTCCGCGAGCGCGCCGAGCGCATTCAGGAGCGCGCCGAGCGGTTGCGCGCACACGCCGAAGAAATGTCCGAGCAAACCTCCGCTGAATCGCTCGACGAGCACATGCAAACGCTCGAAAGATCGGTGGATCATCTGGTAAAGCAAGCAGACGGGTTGGACGAACAGGCCGATGTGTTGAAGCGACGGGCTGAGGCGGTTCAGCACCAGGTTGAAGGACTCAACGAGCACGCGGACTTGCTTGATCAAAGAGCGGAAACGATCGACGAGGCGACGCGCATGCTCGATGACGACGACGTCGACGTTACGCCGGAACTCGCAGAATCGCTCGCGACACTGGCGGGAGACGTTGAGCAATACACCGCTCCGGCTGTGCGCGAGGCGATGAAGGGCGTCGAATCGATGATCGGTTCGATTACGGACCGCGTCGAGCATAATAGCGCGCGGTTCGCCGATCATGTCGAGGAGGTCGCTGCGCACGTAGCGGTCCCACGGGGCGCTTCCGCGCAGGAGCGGGTTGGGGCTGATGAGGCTGAAGCGAACGAGACCGGGGTTGACGAAGTTGACCGTGACGCGACCGGTGGCGGCGAGGTCGCACAGCGGCAGCATAAAGACAACGACCGTGACGATGACGACGATGACTAGCGCTCTGACACACGTGATTCGATGGGTGGCACGGGTAAGCAGCAGCTTGCCCGTGTTGTACCGGGGGCCGTCACGGGCAAACAAGTTTGCCCATGCCACCCAAAAACAAGGTGTGACACAGCACTAGCGCATTCGTCGTTCACCGGTACGGGTTTTGTGTTAGTCCGTGGCGTTTTCTGCCCGAAGAATCGGCGCACGCCGGAGCAAGCTCCGGCCAGGATAGGAGGAGGCGACATGGCGCGCGCTCAGCGGTTGAGGTGTGTCCTCGCGGTGTCCGCTCTGGTGTTCGCCGGCGATCGATGTTATGCAGCGGACGCCGCCGTCGCTACGGGCGCGGCGTCCGAGTCCGTGCTGTACGACTACCTGACCGGCAACGGGCTTCTCGATCGTGGGTTGAATGACCTGGCCTGTGAGGCGTACCGAACGTTTCTCGCTGATCATCCCGATAACGAAAAGGCGCCGGCTGCGCGATACGGTCTCAGCGTTGCGCTGTTTCGATTGGGGCGTTTTGATGAAGCGCGCCAGGAACTGGAACCGCTGGTTGGCGCGGCCGACTTTTCGTTCGCCGTCGAGGTTCACACGCTGTTGGGGCAGTGTCGCTTGAACGCCAAGGATTATGCGGGCGCGGCGGCAGCGTTCGTGTTTGTGCCTGCCCATCACGGCGATCACGAGCTGGCAGATGACGCCGCAGCCGGCGCGACCGAATCCTATTACCTCGCCGGTGATTATGAGAACGCCGCAACCTGGGGTGACACGCTGGTATCCCGTTGGCCTCGGAGTAGGCTGCGCCCCCGGACCGAGTACTATGCGGGGCTCGCGGAGTTGGCGCGGGACGGGTATGACGCGGCGGGAAAACACTTTGCGTCGGTGCTCAAGCGAGACGCGTCCGGTCCGCTTGCCGACCGGGCCGGGTTGCTTTTGGCGCAGTGCTGGGAGCGTGCCGGGCAATCAGACCGGGCGATCAAACAATACGCCCGGGTGGTGTCACGGTCTGACACCGCGTACGCCGCGGACGCACTATTCGCGATGGGCTATTTGAGTGTCCGCGAAGGGGCCTGGGATCAAGCCGCCCACGCGCTGGACCGTTTCATCGACCGATTCGCCGAGACGGAGCGCGCCGCCTCCGCGTTTCTGCTGCGCGGGCGGGTTTATGTTGAAGACGGGTCGTTCGAGAAGGCGGCGGCTGCATTTGACGCGGCGATTCGGGTTGCGGGCGACAACGGGTCGGATGTGGCCTGTGAGGCGGCGTACTGGCGTGGAAAGTGCGCTCTAAAGAGCGGGAACGCCAAGGACGCGGCGCGTCGCCTCGATCGAGTGGGCAGGACGTGTGCGGACGGACGGTTGGCGGCGGAGATTGCGTACGATCTGGGCATCGCGTGGGCGAACGCGAAGGAGCCGGATCGTGCGGTTGTCGCCCTGCGCGGGTTTCTCAAGCGATTCCCCGATCATCCGCTCGCGCCGGATGCGCTTCGCCTGTCGGCGATCACCGAGCACCAACAGAAACATTTCGACAAGAGCGATGAGGACTGCAGGGCGTTTATCAAGGCTTATCCGAACCATCCGTTCGTAGCGAGCCTCGCCTTTCTGAGTGCGGAGAACGCTTTTTTGAAGGGTGATCTCGACGGTGCGGTCCCCCGGTACGAAGCGTTCTTGAACAACCATCCGAACGATAAAAACACAGTCTTGGCGAAATACCGCCTCGGTACGGCGTTTTATCGCATGGGTCGTTTTGATGAGGCCGAGCGCTTTCTTTCGGACGTCGCCGAGCACGCTGGTGACAACGCCGCGTTCCGCACATCGCTCCTGGCCACCGGCGATCTTCACTTTCAGCGTGGTGAATGGAAACAGGCCGAGCGCTATCTGACTGAGTATCTCCGGTCCGAAACGAAGCCCCCCCACGCCGACGACGCTCTGTTGAAGCTGGGGCTGGCGCAGGCGCAGCAAGATCGGGCGCGCGATGCGATTGAGACCTTTCGTCGACTGATAGACGAATATGCGGACAGCCCGCACCGCCTTCAGGCGATGTTTGAGACGGGGCAGTGCCTGGTGACCCTGGGAGCGTTTGAGAAGGCCAGGGCGGTGCTCGGCAACGTGGTGCGGTTGGATAAGACGGATCGGTTCAAGGGGTTCGCGCTGAACCATCTCGCAGCCATAGCGGTGCGCGACGGTTCGTTCGATGAATCCGCCAAGCTCTATGGGCAGGTCGTCGATTCCGCCACGAACGACGCGATGAAAGCGGCGGCCATGCTTAACCAAGGGCGATCGCTGGCAGCGGGGGGCCGGTTCGACAAAGCCTCGACCGTCCTCGCTTCGTTTCTTTCTCGATACCCCGACCATAAGGATGCTCAGACAGCGCGGGCCCATTTAGCGGTGGCCCGGGCGCGACAAGACCAGTGCGCTCGTGCAGTCGAACTGGCGACGGAGGTTCAGGCCGGCGACGTTTCGTCGCTCGAAGCGGGTTTGCTTGCGACGCTCATGTATGAAAAAGCCTGGTGCTTGAGACGGTCGGGCGACACGGATCGCGCGGCGAGCGCCTATCGCGCGCTGCTCGATCAAGGCGACTCAGGTGAGTTGACCGCCCATGCGGCGCTGGAGCTGGCGGGGGTCGAGGCGGATGCGAAACACTACGAGGCGGCCGCGGTCTTATTGCGTCCACTGCGCGTGGCAGCCCTGAAAAACGAGGGTTCTGTTTCATCCGACGTCTTGAAACCCGCACTGTATCGACTCGGTTATTGCGCCTTCGAACTGAATGATTACGCCGAATCGGCGGAGGTGTTCGGAGGATTTGTGGAGACCTTTCCCGATGATGCGCTGACGCCGTCCGCCCGGTACTACGCCGGAGAATCCTCTTTTCGACGGGGTCGATACGAGGCTGCGGTGCGACAACTTGCACGTGTTACGAAGGAACATCGTGACGATCCGGTCGACGGTCCGGCGCTGTTGAGGCTGGGTGAGGCGCTGGCGAAGCTCCAGCGCTGGTCGCCGAGCGAGCGGGCCTTTACCGAGTACCTTGATCGACACGGCGACGAACCGGCGTGGTATCAAGCGGCGTTCGGCGTCGGCTGGGCCCGGGAGAATCAGCGTCGTTACAAAGAAGCGATCCTTTCCTATGAGAAGGTCATAGCGCGGCACAAAGGACCGACCGCCGCCCGCGCTCAGTTTCAGATCGGTGAGTGCTTGTTTGCACAGAAGCAGTACGCGGCCGCGGCGCGGGAATTGCTCAAAGTCGATATTGTCTTTGCGTATCAGGAGTGGACCGCCGCGGCGCTCTACGAAGCGGGCCGGTGCTTTGGCAACATGAATCAGACCGCTCTGGCTACGGACCAATTCAAGCGCGTCGTAGCCGATCATCCCGACACGCGCTGGGCTACGCTCGCGGCGCAGCGGATCAGCGAAATGTCTACCGGCGCATCGAACAGGGGCGGATAAACAAGAGGCGGCGGTTGCCGTCGGCGAACGTGCGTGATGGGTGCGACGTGTCGTGCGCCGTGGATGAGAGGAGGAAGATGACGTATGAATGAAGCGGTTACCCGTCTTGTCGTATCTCTTCTCAGTCAACTGCCGAGCGCGGCGCGGACGACGACTACGCCCGATGCCGTAAAAGTGCAGTCGGTCTGGGACTTCATCGTCAAGGGTGGTCCGATGATGATTCCCATCGGGTTGTGCTCCCTCGTGGCCTTGACCATTGTTGTCGAGCGGCTCATCAGTTTGCGACCGCGACAAGTCATTCC
>CAZWWW010000285.1:0-4722 GCA_964637715.1 uncultured Phycisphaeraceae bacterium
AAAGAAACGCCGCCGGTTCCATCCGATGTACGCACGCGTATCGTCGGGCGCATCGACGCGCCCCGTCAGGCGCTGAATCAGTCGCCCGATCTCCGTTCAGAGCCCATACCGATCGAGACACCGGCCCTGCGATTCACACCCACCACCCGGACCGCCCTTTCCGACGTGCTGGCACCCGAAAAGCCGGACCTGCAGGTGATTGGAATCGGCGCAGGCGGGGGTGATTTCGATCGAGTCGGCGTGCCGCTCGGAGGCGGGGCGGCGCCGGAGTTTTTCGGCGTCGGATCGACGTCGCGGGCGGCGAGGCGCATCGTTTATGTGGTGGACCGCAGTGGTTCCATGATCGATACGTTTGGGTTTGTGCAGGAGGAGTTAAAGCGATCCCTGTCGGCCATGCGCCGGAGCCAGAAGTTTCATATCATCTTCTTCAACGCGACAAGACCTTTGGAGAATCCGCCCGAGCGTCTCGTCAGCGCTATCGACGCGAACAAGCGGGCGGCGTTTGCGTTCCTTGACTCTGTCACGCCGTCCGGGGGCACACGACCGGAGCGTGCCCTGGCGCGGGCGTTCGCGTTGAAACCGGATCTGATTTACTTGTTGTCCGACGGCATTGATTTTGACCCGCTCTTGCTACAGAAACTGGACGACTGGAACCGGGCGCGTCGGGTCGAGATCTGCACGGTCGGTTATGTTGATCCGGGCGGACGCGATATCCTCGAGCGTATTGCGCGTGAACACAACGGAGAGTTCAGATTTGTCTCGGAGTATGACTTACCCTGAGTCGATGGTCGGTCGTCCGCGATGTGGCAGGTGCCTGGCTGTCGCCTTCACGGCGCTCGGGTGCATCGCCGTCGCCCCGCGCGGATCCCGCGCGGACGACATCATCACCGAGCGAGAGAACCTCTCGCACGCTCGCATTGTGGGTATGAGTCGCGGGGCGCTCGATGTTCGAACGGCGGACGGAGTGATGCGCTCGTTCCGGCTGAGCGACATCAACTTCATGTACATCGATCGCGGGATGGCGTTCGCCGATTTCAATCAGGCGGAACGGATGCGCTTCGAAGGGCACGTCGAGCAATCTTTGTCCCGCTATCGTCGGGCGATGAGGCTCACGGAAGGGTTTTGGTCGGATATTGTGTCCGCCCGTTTCCTGGTAGCGGCGGATCAGGTCGGCGATTTAGCCACCGCAGTACCTTTGTTTGTTCGCGTGGCGCACGGACGATCGGCGGGACCGTCGGCTGCGGTTCGATTGTTTCCGTCGAACCTGCCCGGTAAGCGGAACGGGAAGGTGGCGGCTGCGCTGGGCACGCTGAATGCGGCGCTGGGTCGCGACGTTGACGACGCCGAGCGGACGGTGCTGACCCTCCTGCGGCAGCGCATCCTGCAGCGGATTGGAGAGGGTGGCGATGCCAAGGCGGCGCGCCGTATCGCAGCCCTTTCCATTCCTGAATCGGTAAGAACGGACGACGTGTACGAGGCCGTGTATGCCGCGCTTGTCGTGCTGGTCCACCAACCGTCGTCGGATTCGGAGGTTCTGGTCTGGCTCGATCACGCGATTCGAGATTGCCCCATGCCCGCGCTGCCCGGTTTCCTGCTGCTGAAAGGGGAGGTGCTGCGGAAGCGGGCCTCGACTGCGAACGACTGGATTCGCGCGAGTTGGCCGGCCCTTCGGGTCGCCATTCATTTTCCGGGTGATCCCCGAGCGAGCATCGGGTATTATGATGCCGCGGTCGCGCTCGAACACGCTGGTAAGATCAAGGCGGTATCGAAGTTGTTACATCTGTGCCTCGATCAATCGGAAGGAAACAGCGCCGTGGCGGTCTCGGCGCGGGCGATGCTGGAACGCATCAGCGTGTCACAACCCGACCCGGAATGATTACGCAGCAGGCACGGGCCACGTAGTAGCGCGTACAGCGCACTCGGTTTGAGCGTAGCGGTCCGTTACCGGCGCACCCCCTTCTTGCCAAGGAAAGGGATCGTGGGCTTGGCCACGCGGTGGCGGTGGCGTGCCTTCGTGCTGAGAAAGGAAACGATTTGGTATCGACGATACTGAATCCGCCGCAGGAACAGGACGACCCATGAAGATAAACGCAGACACTCCATCGTCCACAGCGTACGGGCGTCTTTGGCTTGTAGTGACCTTGTTTTTCGTCTGTGCCGCCCCGGTGTTCGCCCAAGCAGCGGGAGCGGGTGGGGAAGCCGAGACCGCCGTCGGTAACTACTTCGATTTTTTTGTGGTGAAAGGCGGATATATAGCCTTCGGTCTCATTGCACTTTCTGTCGTCACCGTGGCGCTGACGGTTGAACACTGTGCATCGATCAGGCGGGCGACGATCGTGCCCACCGCCGCGATCAACGACCTGCGTGAGATGATCGACGCCCAGCGCTACCTCGATGCGATCCAATACGCCGCCGAAGAGCCCAGCATGACCGGCTATGTGGTTCATGCGGCGCTGCTTGAAGCACCGAACGGATTCGGATCCATGGAGCGGGCGGTCGAGGAGGCGCTGGATGAACGATCCGCGCGGTTGTTTCGCAAAATCGAGTACACGAACATCATCGGCAACGTGGCGCCGATGATCGGGCTGTTTGGTACGGTGGTGGGGATGATCCTGCTGTTCGCGGAGATTCACGCCCGCGACGCCTTCCCGGGGGCGCGGATCGTGGCGGACCGCATCGCCGTGGCGTTGATTACGACATTCTGGGGGCTGGCGGTGGCCATTCCCGCGCTGAGCATCTACGGAATCTTCCGGAATCGGATTGACGTGCTCACGGCGGAGTGCGCGTTGACGGTGGAACATCTACTCGCCGCCTTTAAGCCCGGGTCATCCGCCGCGATGCTCACGAACGCGCCCGCCGCAACCAAGGCCACGGCGTCGACGGGCGAATCAGCGCCCGCCCCGCGCAGCGCGACCGGACAGCCGGTCGGTTAAGCATCGCGCTAAAAAACGCCGCGTGCGGACCCGGTGTCGTAACGGCTTTTTGTTGGGGTGCATGGGGGCATCGTATAGGCGGCTCGCCATTGGGCAGTGCGGTGCACACGAAACAGGAGCACAGGGACATGCGTGGAACAGGGCGACGGTCAAGACATCAGCCAACGCCCTTGTCGTTTAACGCCACACCGCTGGTGGATATGATTTTCACGCTGTCCATTTTTTTCATGCTTGTCACGCGGTTCTCGTCCGCCGAACAAGTGCCCATGCAGCTTCCCACCCCGAAACAAAGTCAGGCCAAGGTCGTCAAACTGCCCGCGCGGGTTATCATCAACTGCCGTGCGGTGCGCGGAACCGACCCGACGGGGCCGGCGGTTCTATACAGCATCGGTCCCAACAGGCCTGAACCGCTCGGCGTAATCGCAGGTCGTCTCGCACTGCTCAAGCGACAGAACCCCGCGATTCAGGTCGTGGTGCGCGCAGACCGGCGGCTACCCTACGCAGACATCCGAGCCGTGATGCGCGTCATCGCCGAACAGGACATTGATGTGCTCAACGTCGTCGCCCATGTGCGTGAAGGGGAATAGCGGTTGGAGAAGACAAAGACGCATTCGAATCCGAATCCGCCGATCAACCCGGCCGCTGTTCGCTCACGGGTTCAGGTGATGCGCACACGCCGACGGCAAGCCCGCAAAACGCGGGGGCTTTCGGCCACGCTGAATCTCCCGGCCATGATCGACCTGGCGTTCTTGTTCCTGATTTTCTTTTTGGTGACCACTACATTCGAGCGGGCCGAGGGGATTCTAGCGTCCGACATGCCCAAGAGGCGAACCCACACTTCCGTCGCGCTCCCCGTGACTCCGATTGTAATCCGACTCACCCCGGCGGCGCACGATCCGGCGGCGTTTTCGATTCAGATAGACCGTTTCGACAACGATCCGAAGACATTTGATGCACTGACGGAGTTCCTGCGCGGCGTGCAAACGCAACCGGGTTTCGACGCCGAAACCCCTATCGTGATCGTGGCGAGCGACGAGGTACGGTGGGATCACGTCGTATCCTGTTGGAACGCGGCGCTGCGTGCGGGCTGTAAGGCCATCGCCTTCGCTGAACCATAACGAACGAACTCCAGGATCAAACGCATGAGATCAAACGCATGTTAGTAGGTTCCGTTAACACGTGCCTACGAACGTCATGTCTGATGTTTTGTCTAGGGGTGAGTCTCGCTGCGGCGCGTGCGCAGGAAAAAGCTGCGGACGCCAAGCACGTCGTGCCGGCGGAGGAGACGCGACTGGACCCCGCTGTGTTTCGAGCCGGTTTGAAAAAACTCGGGCTCAACGACGTGCTGGAGTTGCACGTGCATGATTTCCCGCCGAGCGATGAAGTCGCCCGACTGCTCATGGCCCGGGATATTCGCATGGCCGAGTTCGCCGATGTGTCGCGATCCAAGTCGGACAGGGCGCGGGCCGCCGACCAGGCCAACCGTTTGCTCGAACAGCTTATCGCGGATCACCCGGATGATCCGCGGCGGTTCGACTGGCAATTCGAGCTCGCGCACTCGCTGATCTACGACCAGGCCGCCCCCCGGCTCACGCACTTGATGTTCAACGAGCTAACCGCCGGTCCCGACGATCCGGTGTCCGCACTGACCAACCGGGCTGCGTCCGAGGCGGACGATCTCGTTCTTCGACTTGACGCCGAATACGAGCGGATCGACGCGCTGCCGGCGCAAAAGTTTGACGCGTTGGAACGCACGGGCTACGTCGAGCATCTCGATCAACTGACCCCG
>CAZWWW010000286.1:0-4706 GCA_964637715.1 uncultured Phycisphaeraceae bacterium
GAGCACCTTCCCCGCGCCCCGCGCGACGACGTAGGCCGCGCCGATCCACCCCATGTGCGCCAGCTCGCCGAGATGAAGGCTGTAACCGGCGATGACAAAAAAACCGGCCAGAATGGGTGTGCCCGCCGTGCGCAGCGCGGCGACAAGCGTGGACCAATCGCGCCCGATATTGGCGAACACGGCGCCGATAACGAGTGTTGTGAGAAGAAAACTGAACGACAGTCCGACGTGCTCGAGCAGCCACTTCTCACCGGTGCCGAGTAAGATGAATACCGCAAAGAAAACGAGCAGCATTTCAGGAAGCAGTAATCGTGCGTGAAGCACGCTAATGAGCAAACCACAAACCACACCGAGTCCGACGCTGCCGACGGTCGTGCACGCCAGGGCGAGCGCCGGATGTCGTACGGGCTCGCCCGCTGCTTCCTCCGCCCCCAGGGACACGAGCAGAACAAACGCGCTGTAGAACAAGACAATACAAACGATGTTGTTGACGGCGGTAAGTCCCAGGATCGTGTCGGTCACCGGACCCTTTGCTTCGTATTCCTGGAGTACGGAAAGGGTGGCCGCCGGCGCCGTAGCGATGGAAGCCGCCCCCATCAACACCGCAAGCACCCACAAACCGGGTACGCGCGGACCGACCGCCAACCCCGCCAACAGGCACGCGACCGTGACAAAGGCAAAGGTGGTCGCTATTTCGAGAAATGAAATCGCCCGGAGGTGTTGTGACGCGGCGCGAAACGTCGATCGCTCGAACGCACCCCCGATCATAAACAGAATCATACCGAGCGCGAGATCGCGGATGGAGGTTAGCGGTTCAGCCGACCGCGCCAGCGCTTCGGCTGCTTCGCTGCCCGCCTCCGCGTGGAGCACGCCGTAGAGGACCGCGCGGAGTACCGCACCTCCGGCCAGGTAGCCGACGACGCGCGGCAAATGAAACGACCGCGCCGCATAACCGCCGACAATAGCGGCAAGGAGCATCAGCCCGAACAACAGGCCGGGACCCGGCACGATCGCCAGATGCGCGCTTTCGTGAAACAATCGACGCCTCCGGGTAGCGTATCCGTACGAAGGTTATGATTCCGGTGCGATGCTCAGACTATTGGAGCTTGGTGCTTTGCCACACCCTGCTTCTTGGGTGGCATGGGCAAGCACCAGCTTGCCCGTGCTGACCGTGGAACATCCACGGGCAAACAAGTTTGCCCATGCCACCCACAAAGCTTGTCCACGTCCCACGCAACAAGTTTGCCCGTGCCACCCACAACGAACCCTAAGAAAAAGCTGTTACGCTGCACCAGGCGCAGTTCCCAGCGGTCACCCGACACCGTATCCAACATCCTGCCGTAAGCGTCCAAGCAATTCGAACGCCACAATCTTCATCAGGTTGACGGCGCGCGTGCAGTCGGTCGACCTATTCCACGCCGTGCATCATCTGCGTCACCTTGCGCGCCACCAGGAAGCACACCAGCGCGGCACCAAACATGGCCAGCGTCACATAGAAGAAATAGGAACTCGGCGCGAGACGCTCCCAGCTTTCACCGGCGAGACCGGCTATAAAATTGCCGAAGAAGCTCGTAAGAAGCCACATGCCCATCAGCATCGTGGCGAACCGACGCGGCGACAGTTTGCTCACCATGGACAACCCCACGGGCGACAAGCACAACTCACCAATCGTACACAGGACATAGAACCACACGAGCCACCAGGAACTAACCTTGTACTTCGCAGCCGCCTGATAGATGTTGTTCAACGCGTCGCGAAACTGGGGATTGGATCCGGCGACAAGAATCTGCTTGTAGTCCTTGTCCGCGATTTCATCGTGTATGTGAAACGTGTGCGTCCGTTCGTCGTATTCGAGCTGGTCCTTTTTGAACCCGCGCAGGTATTTGGGCTCGAATCCGGGCGGTACATGTTCGAGCTTTACCGCCAGGTCGAACTTGTCGTCGTCGTTTTCGCCGGTGTCCGTCCTTTTCGCCTCCTCTTTCGCTTTCTTACTCGCAATCGCCATGTCATAGACGAACTTAATGTAATCGGGCGGCGCGGTTGCACGGAGAATCCGATCCCGGTGGTTGGCATCCAGTACGCCGTTGATATCGAGCTGACCGTGGTCGGCGTCAAAACGGAGCCGACCCCCGTGAGCGGGCATGGGCTTACCTTCGTGCTCGCCGGCGAGATACTTTTCGAGTGCCTCGCGGCTCGCCGTATCCAGCGACGGCGCATCATAAAACGCTAACCCTTCTCCGTTCGGCGCAGCGATCATTTCAGGCGGTAACGCTGCCAGCTTCGTTTGACTCGCTCCCCCTTCAAAGCGCGCCGCCCACATCATCAGCGCAAACGCCACCCCCTGAAAAAACACGCCGATGGACATCTTGGCGGCAATCGATAAGTGAACATGACGCCGTGCCAGAAACAACCACAACCAGGCGAACACGGGGGCCAACAGTACGATAGCGAGCGCATTGATGGATTGAAACGACGTCGTCAGAACCGGACTCAAGCTGAAGGGCTTCGCGAAGGCGATCTTGACGGTCGGCCAAAAACCCTGCTCCTCAAGATCGACCGGAACCTCCGGATAAATATCCGGTACAGGCGCTTCACCCGTCACATATCGATTGGTGGTTTGATCCGCCCATACGTTCATCGCGTTGCCCGCCTGCTCGAACGCGCTCCAGAAAAAGACGACAAAAATCGAAAGGATGTAGATGGCGATGACGCGGTCCCGCACGGCCATCTTGAGCTTCGAGAGTATCCACGCGCCAAAAAAGAAGGAGATCGCCGCCAGGTACGTGCTAACCCAATTGTCGAAGCTAAGGAGTTTGAAATACCAAAGGATTGGAGCGGCCACTAACGTAACGACCCCGATGGCAACCAGCAGTGCCGGCGACATCTCCGCGAAGCGCGGTATCCTCGACGAAATGGTTTCGGCCTCCTCCTCGCTCAGAACGTGCTCTCTCCCGCCCGGTGCCTCCTCTTCGGCGGTGCGGTCAGGATCGTGATACACCGCGTCTTCAGGCAACTCCTTGATCCACCGATGACCAAACAAATACACGAGCAGACCCAGGAGCATACCCACCCCGGCCGCTCCAAACCCCCAATGAAACCCCAGCCCCGGCGTATCCCGCAACGCGCCACACACGATCGGCGACAGAAACGCGCCGATGTTGATGCCCATATAAAAAATCGTGTACGCCCCGTCCCGGCGCGGGTCGTTCTGGGGATACAGACGCCCCACTTGTACGGACATGTTGGGTTTGAAAAAACCGTTCCCCATAATGAGGAAGCCAAGGGCGGCGTAGAATATCGAAATATCCGGAAAGGCCATCAGGAAATGACCGATGGCCATCAGCAACGCCCCGACGATGATCGCCATGCGGTTGCCGATGTAGCGGTCGGCCACGTAGCCGCCGATCAGTGGGGTCAGGTAGACCAGTGACGTATACCACTTGTAGGTCTTTGATGCCTCTTCCTGCGTCCACTTGAAGTAATTGACAAGATAGAGAACGAGCAGGGCCCTCATGCCGTAGTAGCTGAAACGCTCCCACATCTCGGTGAAGAACAGGATATACAGGCCCTTGGGATGACCTAGAAAAGTACCTTCTTTCGAGTTGGCCACGGTTCGGATCTCCGATTACACGACATCGCGGACGTAGTTTCAGGACATTTTTGCAAGGCGGATGCTGCGCAACCTCAACCGCAACCGGCTTACACAGGCCCTTTGGGTCCGGCAACCGCCCTTTGCCGCGTCGAAGGGTAGCGTAACGAATGAGATTATGCCAGCATGTCAGCCGGTCCCACCCAAACAAGGTCTGTCGTTATGCCCGAATTACCGGAAATCGAAACCATCGCCCGCGGGCTTGCACCGGTCATCAGCGGAAAGATCGTCGATCGCGTGTTGCTAACAAGAAAGGATGTGGTACACGGTACCGATGTGCGTTTGGGTCGCGTTCTTCCTGATCGATGCGTGACCCGCGTCGCGCGGCGGGCCAAGCGATTGATCCTCGAGCTCGATCCACCGGGACAGTTGGTCTTCCACCTCGGCATGAGCGGGCGGATCACCATGGCGACCCCGGACGCCCCGCTCGCAACGCACACCCACCTGCGCCTGACGTTCCGGGGTGTCGCGCAGGAATTGCGCTTTCGCGACCCGCGACGATTCGGTGGCGTATGGTTTCTCGAACCGGGCAGACGGGTGCTCGAGACGGGAAGGAGGCTCGGATCGCTGGGCTTCGAACCGCTTAACGCCACGCGGCGCCTCTTTCGTGCTTCGCTGACCAGGCATCGACATATCAAAGCACTGCTTCTCGACCAGACGATCATCGCGGGGCTCGGCAACATCTATTGCGACGAAGCGCTGCATCGCGCCGGGCTGCACCCGAGGACGCCGGCGTCGTCGTTGGATACGGAACAGGCTGACACCCTCTTGCGTTCCATAAAGTTTGTGCT
The DNA here is from genome assembly GCA_964637715.1 of uncultured Phycisphaeraceae bacterium. Taxonomy (GTDB): domain Bacteria; phylum Planctomycetota; class Phycisphaerae; order UBA1845; family UBA1845; genus CAZWWW01. Next base: position 4,441 of record CAZWWW010000286.1, read on the forward strand.
GCGCAGTGCGATTCGTCACAAGGGTTCGACGCTCATGGACTATCGCACAACGAACGGTCAACCCGGAACCTTTCAAACACATCACCGGGTCTACAACCGTGAGGGTCAACCCTGTCGCGCGTGCGGAACACCGATCGAGCGAACGATCGTGGCCGGTCGGTCGACGTATTACTGTTCAGCCTGCCAGCCGGACACCGGCGCGCCGAATCCTTAGAGCAAGCTCTCTTTTTGTGTAGCGGTCGAATCACCGTTTCATCAGGCGAATC
>CAZWWW010000287.1:0-4703 GCA_964637715.1 uncultured Phycisphaeraceae bacterium
GGGCGAGCGCGGGGCGGCGGACGCGGAACGCGACGTGCGCGGGTTCGCCATGAAGTTCTACACGGAGCAGGGGAATTGGGATCTGGTGGGCAACAATACGCCGGTGTTTTTCATCCGCGACCCCTACAAATTCGCCAACTTCATCCACACCCAAAAACGCGATCCCAAAACGAACATGCGCTGCATGGACATGCAGTGGGATTTCTGGTCGCTCTGCCCGGAGTCGTTGCATCAGGTGACGATCCTGTTCAGCGACCGCGGTCTCCCGGCGGGTTACCGATTCATGAACGGATACGGCAGCCATACCTATTCGCTCATCAACGACAAGGGCGAGCGCGTGTGGTGCAAGTTCATTTTCAAGACCAAGCAGGGCATCAAAACAATCGACGACCCCGAGGCGGAGAAGCTCGTCGGCGCCGACCGTGAGAGTCATCAGCGCGACCTGTTCGAGGCGATCGAACGCGGTGAGTTTCCGCAATGGCGCGTGTGCATACAGGTGATGACGGATGAGCAGGCCGAACGGTTCCCCTGGAATCCGTTTGATTTAACCAAGGTCTGGCCCCACGCTGACTTCCCCTTGATCGATGTGGGTGTTATGGAGCTCAACCGCAATCCGGAAAACTACTTCGCTGATGTCGAGCAGGCTGCCTTCAATCCCAGCTCGTTCGTACCGGGGATCGGTCCCAGTCCGGACAAAATGCTCCAGGCACGCCTGATGAGTTACGCCGACACGCACCTCTACCGGCTCGGGGTCAACTACCGCGAGATTCCGGTAAACGCTTCGCGCTGTGCGGTCGCCAACTACGAACGCGACGGGGCGATGGCCACCGCCAAACACTATGGCAGCAAACCCAACTACTGGCCTAACTCGCACGCCGGGGCGCCGGACGCCGACCCGCAATATGTTGATCCGGCGTGGAAGCTCGGCGAGGTGATCGTCGATCGCTACGACTCAACGGTCGATCACGATGATTTCACACAGGTGGCCAACCTGTACCGGCTCTTCGACGAAGGCCACCGCGATCGGCTCGCGCGACGTATCGCCGGCGTGCTGGGTCAGGCGCGCAAGGAAGTCCAGATGCGTCAGCTCGCTCTGTTCTTTAAGGTGGACGAAGATTACGGTCGGCGCGTGGCAGAAAAACTGGGTGTCGACGCGGCGCAGTTTATGGAAGCGGCCCACGCGTAGCATGTGGGGATTACACCGCAGACAGCACCCTACACCATTGTCCTTTATGGCGTATCGCCGTATCGTGTCGATTGAACGGGTGAAAGCGTGATTTGACCCCGACGCAGGAACGGAGCTTGCTCTTCAAGGTTTTCGCGGGAGCGATGACCGTAACGCGTAGTTGGCGGGTAACGCACGTCAAGAACCAGGTCTGAAACGAACAGAGCCGGTGAGGGCCACTTGGTCGCTCACCGGCTCTTTTGTCGTTCGCGTTCCTACGCCCGGAGTTGATCCGTGGCTGTTCGTCGTTCGGGCTTTCCGCTTCCCGGGCGCAGGCGCACCGTCGGTGGATCCTACATCATGCCCGGCATGCCGCCCATGCCGCCCATTCCACCCATGCCGCCCGGCATACCGCCGCCTGCCGGGGCTTTCTCCTTCTGCTTGATCTCGCTGATCATGCAGTCGGTCGTGAGCAGCAGACTCGCGACGCTCGCGGCGTTCTGCAATGCGACGCGCTCAACCTTGGTCGGTACGAGAACGCCCATTGCGATCATATCGCCGTACTCACCGGACAGCGCGTTGAAGCCGAAGTTGGTGTCCTTGCTTTCGATCACCTTCTGAAGGACGATGGAACCGTCGATCCCGCCGTTCTGCGCAATGTGTCGAATGGGTGACTGAATCGCGCGGCGGATGATATCCACGCCCGTTCGCTGGTCCCCCCTCAGCTTTTTGGCAAGACCCTCCAACGACTTGCTCGCCCTAAGCGGTGCCACGCCGCCGCCGGGAAGCACGCCCTCTTCGACAGCCGCCCGGCAGGCGTGCAACGCATCCTCGACCAGCGCCTTCTTTTCCTTCATCTCAACTTCGGTCGCGGCGCCGACGTTGATCTGCGCGACCCCGCCCGCGAGCTTCGCCAGGCGTTCCTCGAGCTTCTCCCGGTCGTAGTCGCTTGTCGTGTTTTCGATTTCCTGCCTGATCTGCGCGATGCGCCCCTTAATCGCCGAGGTGGTCCCTCCGCCTTCGATGATCGTGCAGGTATCTTTGTTGATACGAATCTTCTTAGCCGATCCGAGATCGGAAAGCGTTATGTGCTCCAACTTGGTGCCAAGATCCTCAAAGATCGCCGTACCCCCGGTGAGGATGGCCATGTCTTCGAGCATCGCCTTGCGCCGATCGCCGAATCCCGGCGCCTTGACCGCGCACACCTGAAGCGTACCCCGGAGCTTGTTCACCACGAGCGTCGCCAGCGCCTCGCCCTCGACGTCCTCCGCCACAATCAACAGCGGACGTCCCGACTGCGATATCTTTTCAAGGACCGGGATCATGTCCTTAACAGTGCTGATCTTCTTCTCGTTGATAAGGATGTACGGCTTGTCGAGTTCGCAGGTCAGGTCTTCAAACTTGTTGATGAAATGAGGGGAGAGATACCCCTTGTCGAACTGCATGCCCTCGACAAGATCGACGGTGGTATCAAGAGCCTTACCCTCCTCGACCGTGATGACGCCGTCCTTGCCAACCTTATCCATGGCATCCGCGATGATCTTGCCGATCGCGGCGTTCTGGTTCGCCGAGCAAGTGCCGACTTGAGCGATCTGCTTGGAGCTCTTGACCGGCGTGCTCATCTTTTCGAACTCGGCGACGATGGTTTCTACAGCCTGCTCGATACCGCGCTTGAGCTGCATGGGCTCCGCACCGGCGGCGAGGTTTTTCAGGCCTTCGTCGTAAATCGCTTCGGCGTAGACCGTGGCGGTCGTGGTTCCGTCGCCCGCAACGTTCGACGTCTTCGAGGCGACTTCCTTGACCATCTGGGCGCCCATGTTTTCGTAGGCGTCGTCGAGTTCGATCTCTTTAGCTACGGTCACACCGTCCTTCGTTACGGTGGGTGACCCGAACGACTTCTCGATCACGACATTTCGGCCACACGGACCGAGCGTCGCTTTCACGGCGCGTGCCAATTGCTTGACACCGCGTCGCATGGCCTCACGGGCCTCCATCTGATACGCAATTTGCTTAGCTGCCATACTTTCGTACTCCCTGTTGTTCTTAGCCGACCCGAGCGGCCGGTCGAAGTCCGCATGGCCAAACGCCTGCGGTTTCGTTGTCTTTTAACCCACGACGCCGAGGATGTCGCTCTCATCCATGATCATGTATTCCTCGCCGCCGATCTTGACCTCGGTGCCCGCATAGCTGGTAAAAAGCACCTCGTCATCCTTCTTGACCTGCATGTCGCTGCGGCGTCCGTCGTCAAGCAGGCGCCCCTTGCCCACCGACAACACGACACCGCGTTTCGGTTTTTCCTTGGCGGTATCCGGCAAAAGAATGCCGCCCGCCGTCTTGCTTTCCGCCTCAACACGTTTGACGATGACCTTGTCGCCGAGGGGTCGAATCTTCAGCTTTGCCATGATTGTTTGCCACTCCTGTTTGAAAAAACCGGCCGCACAGTGCGACCCTTTGAGTTACCAGTTCGCCATCAATTCATTAACAACCGACGTACCGCCAACGCTAATTCGGCACCGGTCGCCGGTTGGCTCATCACGCAGGTCGCCCGGAGCGAAAGCGCTACCTCGAGCGTGAGGCGCGTCGGTTCGTTCGTGACAAGCCAGCAAGGGAGTTCCGCATCGATCGAACGAATAATGCGCAACAGAGCGAGCCCGTCGATCTGCGCGCGATCCCCGATCAAGACCGCTCCGGCCAGCCCGCCGCGCTCCACGCGCCGGATCGCGTCAGGCCCTGAATGCGCCTGAAACACCGCCAACCCCGTGGGATCGAATACGGCCACCACCTCGCCGATCCACCCGGCATCTCTTACAGCCGGGTTATGGGCGAACAAGACCTCGCGGGATTCTCGACTAACCATGTCGCGCGATGTCATCCGTCCGTACCCCAACCCTTCTGGTCGCCCACCCGCATGAACCAGTCACGCTGGGTGCCACGCTCGCCAGGCCGTCCCCCAAAAGCCGTCGTCGCTGTAAGTGACTGAACTGTATCGAGTTAAACAAACAAGCGGGATACCGCCGCCCCCCGCGCGTTCCACGAGGAATCTGCCAAAACTGTCACAACGGGTGGGGAAGAGCGTTTCCGCTGCCAGTTTGGCAGCGCCGCCGATGTGAGAATCGAAGGCAAAGACGACCAGACGCCGGCTCCGAGTAGAGAGATGAACGCTCTTCAGACAGGCGTGTGATGGGGCGCGCCGGGCGCGCGTTCGACCTTGCGAACTTTGGGCCGGGTGTTGATCGGGTTACAACAGGAAGGGACCGACGGCGAAAAACAGATCCGAGAGTGCGCCGGCGACGCATCCACCGAATTGAAGCAACACACCCGCCGACGCGAGCAGTACGATTCCTCGCATGGTTCGTTTCATGGACCGATTCCTTGTAGAGCAAGCTCTGTTTCTACGTAATGTCCCACTCACTGTTTCATCCGGCACATCGACCTTTGCGGCGATGCGTGACAACGGAGACCGCCATACCAGATATGCGTTTCATTACAGCAATATCCGTTATTGTGTATCGCCGTATCGAGTCGATTCGCCGGATGA
>CAZWWW010000288.1:0-4680 GCA_964637715.1 uncultured Phycisphaeraceae bacterium
TAGGGCAGGTCGTTCTTTCGCCCCAAGGCGGAAGGTTGACCTGCCATGGTCGAGGTAGGTGAATCCTCCAGCCGGGCCGGGCGAACCACCTGCTCCACCTTGAAGCCGCCTGAGGTTTCTTGCACCCGCTCTTACCGTACAACCGTCGTTCAGCCCCCGCGCACTTCGCGCACCGACCTGCGTCGACTAGACTTGTTCGCAGCCTGAATCGATCAGTACCCGGACACGGTGGACGAACCCGCAAGAAACATGAAACCCGGATTCAACCCTGGCATCGTACGCGAAGTGACCGTTACCGTCACTGCGGAGATGTGCCCGACGTTTGACGGCGTACTGGTCCACCCCTGCTACTCGACGTGGTCGCTCGTGCATCACATGGAGCTGGCCGCACGCAAGGTGCTGGTCGATTTTCTTGAACCGCACGAGGAAGGCATCGGGTCGCATGTGAGCGTGGACCACCTGGCCGCCTGTCGCCTCGGCAAGACCGTGCGGGTCCGCGCCGAGCTGCTCAGCGTGTCAGGAGATCACCATCCGCGGGTCACCTGCGTCGTGTCAGCGTTCGATGGGGATCGGTTACTGGCTCGAGGACGGCAGGTCCAGGTCGTTATGAAAAAGGACAGATTGGCCAAATTGATTGAGAGGAGCTAGATGTGGTAAAGCTTGTCATTCTGTATAAGAAACCTGCGGACGTGAACGCGTTTGAAACGCACTATCGTGAAACGCACCTCCCGCTTGCGCGGAAGATGCCGGGTATGCGTAAGCTCGAGGTGTCGCATGTTACCGGGTCACCGGGCGGTGAGCCGAAGTTCTACATGATGGCCGAAGTCTATTTCGACGACAAAGAGGCCATGATGGCGGCGCTGGGCAGCCCGGAAGGAAAAGCAGCCGGGAAGGATATCATGGGTGCCGCCGGCGATCTCTTGCACATGATGTTCGCTGATGTGCATGATGCGACTCAATAACGAGGCTTAAAGGATGTACGGATGACGCAGCGTGACTAGTGCTTTGTCACACCTTGTTGTTGGGGTGGCATGGGCAAGCAGCAGCTTGCCCGTGTTGCTGGGGGGCAGTCACGGGCAAACAAGTTTGCCCATGCCACCCACAACGAATCCCAAGAATAAGCTATGACGCCGCACCAGCCCTACGTCTTCGTTGTGTGAAGGCATCGATCGAATCGCTGTTTCATCAGGCGAAACGACTCGATGCGGCGCTAGAGCGGATTCAGGCAAAGCGTAGCGTTTTTACAGAGACGCGACCGTGACGGAGCGGAGAACTGCGTTAATCGCTCCGCTACGTCTTGCGTGAAACTGCTATAGACGACCACACAGACCGCGCTACAACAAGAGGGCTCGCCACCATGAACTTTCCTGAATCGCAACCGGCGGATTCGTTCGACTTCAAGAACATCCGATATGAAAAACACGGGCAGCGTGCAACGGTAACGATGAACCGCCCCGACGTGCTCAACTGCCTTGATTTTCCCACGCTGCGCGAATTGCACCGTGCGTTCGAGGACGTGTCGTGGGATGACGACATTCGCGTCATGGTCCTTACCGGCGCGGGCGAAAAGGCGTTTTGTACGGGTGCCGATCTGAAAGAACAAACGGATCGATGCCTCGATCGTCCCGGTGCCTATTGGAAATGGATGGGAGCCTTTATCGAGGTCCACGAAAAACTGCGCAACATCGGAAAGGTAACGGTAGCGCGCTTGAACGGTATGGTGGTGGGTGGCGGCAACGAGATGAACATCTCGTGCGATCTCGCCATTGCAGCGGACGACATCATTATTCGCCAGGTGGGCACCGCCCGCGGCAGCGTCGCCGCCGGGGGGGCGACGCAGTTTCTGCCGTTGATCGTAGGCGACCGGCGCGCCCGAGAAATCCTGTTTCTCTGCGAGGACATCCCCGCGACCAAAGCCCTGGAGTGGGGCTTGGTGAACCAGGTCGTTCCGCGCGATCAACTCGACCACGCCATCGATGTGATGTGCGAGAAACTCATCGACAAGCTCCCCGAATGCACGCGCTACACCAAGCAGCAGCTCAACTTCTGGCGCGACTTCGCCTGGCACCAGACCATAGGCCACGCCCGGGATTGGCTCGCCGTGCACAACCTCGGGTCGGAAGTGCATGAGGGCATCAACGCCTTCGTCGAGAAACGACCGGTGGATTACGCCAGAGTCCGCAACGAGCAACGGTAGCAAGGCAGAGCGGTGTCGTTGAGAGTAGTTTCAACGGTGGCCCGCACCAGGCGGTAATGATCCCGGTAAACCGTCAAATCTTCGAGCGATAGTACTCCGAGCGTCCCTTGGGGGGCACCCGGCGCCCGGCGAATGTCTTCGTATTTTTATGTTGACACCGAACCCCCGTTTAGCTATGTTGTCGCCGAATAGGCACAGGGAGATATCTTCCTGTAGGGAGAAAGTCCTTCTTTATGAGGAACCGAACCGATGAAAGCAGTAGTAACGGACCCACTCAATGTTCTTCCCCATCCGGGCGGCGGCCCCCTGTTTGGAATTGTGATGTACCTATTGATTTTGCTCCAGGCTAACGGCGGCGCTATTTCGCTGGCTGATTTTTCCAACTTCCTCAGTTTGATGCGCTAGACGCGTACCCTCACGGCGCAAGACCCGCAAAACGAAACCAATCGGCGCAACGGGAGTAATCCCCCGTTGCGCCGATGTTTTTTTGGGCGATGGGCGCGAAGACGGGCGACAGAGGGAGTCACGAGCGGACGGGCGTGATGTCGATGGGGTCAAAAAGCGTCTGCTCGTGAACGCGTCTCAGATCGAAGGTTCTTGAATGCGCGATCAGATCCCCATCGTACTTCATCAGCGGGTGGAACACCCGGAGGGGGGCCGGCACTGACGCGCGCCCGCGTCGAGAATCCCGGCAGTCAAGCGAGTTCAGAGAGCAGCCTCGCCCAGCTCGATTGCTCGCGTGCGGGCTCGACAAGGGGGCGAAGCCGAGCGCAGCGCTCTTTGAGTTGCGCATAAGACCGCGTATCTGTCTCTGTTCTGCTGAGTAAGCGTATCAGCTCACGCGTATCGCCCACGGGAAAGAACCCCGGGTAGTCAGCCCCGAGGATGCCCACCGAACCGTCGATGCGCGACGCGATGATCGGAACCGAGTTGGCAATCGCTTCCGACAGCGCATTGGCTCCACCCTCCATCCGGGAAGATAACACCAACAAGCGACTCCGCGCGAGCCTGAGCATCGCCTGGTGTCGCGGAAGATTGTTGAACCAGCGGTACCGTGGATTCCTTTCGGTCTCGGCATACGCCCGGGTTTCCATTGTTCGGTTCAACGCCGCACCGATATGAATAATGCGGATACGGGATGTGGACGGTAGCCCCCGTGAGGCCAACGCCGTGCGAAACGGGTCTTTCACCGGTCGAAGGTGACCGAGCACGCACACGTCGAAATAGCGGCGGGCGGGCGGTGGCGGGTGTCGCACGCCGGTCGCCGACTGGTAGATCACCCTCGCCTTGTTACGCCACGCTTTCTTGGGCAAAGCCCGCATTGCCATCGGTTGCAATACGACGATCCGTGACGCGCGGTCGAGCGATGCCCGTGCCTTGGACGCAACAGGCAGGTCTCGGTACAAATCAGTACCGGTCAAGGCCACGATCAGCGGCTCACACGGGCGATCTTCGGCGAACCGGCGAATCGAGGCGTGGCTGCGGAGCGCATGGAGCGCGATGAGCACGTCGCAGCGCTGCCGAACAAAACGTTCCGACAGGCTCACCCGATGCCCCAGGGCGCGGAGCAGCTTCGCCCACCGCAGGGCTGTGATCCGGTTACCTTTTCGAGAACGCGGTGGAACCGGGGTAACGATAAGGATGTTCATGGCTACGTCGGCGCAAGCGTGGGGTCGGTGGTGACGTAGCGAGCGTCCCCTCAATCATCCCTTTGGACGACGCGCAGGCCAAGCGCGATCCTTTGCACGCAGCCCGAAACCGCGCTAGTGCTGCGTCACAGCTTATTCTTAGGGTTCGTTGTGGGCGGCATGGGCAAACTTGTTTGCCCGTGACTGTCCCCGGAACAACACGGGCAAGCTGCTGCTTGCCCGTGCCACCCATCGAATCACGTGTGTCAGAGTACTAGGCTACGCCCAGTGCGTCGATTTTTTCAAACACTTCGGTGTGCTCGGGAAAGCGTCCGACGTCGTGCTTGCTCCAGACCAGCGCGTCGTCGACCCGCACATCGAACACGCCGCCCTTACTCTCAATAAGTGTGGCATCCACGCCGTATTTCGCTTTGAGGGCATCCGCCAAACTGACGGCTGTGGGCTTGTAGTTTCATTGCATGCAGAACTCAATGGATATCTTCATGGATAGACTCCTCTCTTCGTGATGAACGACCACAACCAACGCAGACCCGCACCGTCTTCCACATCGATCGCGTGACTCCGCCCCGCAGGTCTATCACATCCCGCACGGGACGACAAGGTTGCCCCGGCCAAGGCTCAGCCCCCGCGCCGCGCGCTCGCAGATCGCTAAGTGCATCGCCAGAAAGATTCGTCCTTTCTTCACGGTCCGCTGCCCGACGGAAGTCGTCCGATGCGGTATCGGACCAGCAGAATCGCGGCGAGATTGGATCGATCCTTCTGCAAACCCACTTAGTACCCCGACACAGCTCAATTGATGAGTGTCGCGGGGTGGCATGGGCAAACTTGTTTGCC
>CAZWWW010000289.1:0-4674 GCA_964637715.1 uncultured Phycisphaeraceae bacterium
TGCCCGTGACTGCCCCCCAGCAACACGGGCAAGCTGCTGCTTGCCCATGCCACCCTCCAAAAAGGTGTGACAAAGGACCGGCAGCTTTCTCCGTGATGCGCTAACGCCATCGTCGCATCGAATCGAAACGTCTTACCGGATGGGACGGTGATTCGACCGCTGCAGAATAGTACTCGCTCGTGGGTTTGCCATCCGCGCACCGATCGCGCAACCCGTTAAGGGGTGCCGAATGGATTCGAAAAGCCGGACCGGATCACGCAACGAGGGTGGTAACGCTCTTTCTCGCTGTGCATGGTTGCTCACGTTGTCGGTCTCTTTGGGCGGTAAGAGGCAGCGCCTGCGTGGAGGTCTCCGTGGCGGCCAAGATAAACGGGAAACTTGCGAAACGCCGAACTACAATCCGACAGCGTGAATGCCCGCACCATCACCGGCGATCATAGGCGGGTACGAAGATTGACTTGTGCGGGTTAAACGCCTCTGTTTGATTCGTTGGGGATCGCCACGATCGCTTTCGGGAGGACGCTGCCATCGCTGTCGACATCGGCCTGCGGGTTTATCTTAAGCAAATCAACGAAGCTCCGCTGCTTACCGCTGAGCAGGAGAAAGCGTTGGGCGCTGCCGTTCAGGAAGGGCAACGGGCCGCGGAACGCTTTGCGGAAGGGGCTATTACGTTGCGCGAACGCGAGCGTATCGAGCGCGAGGCTTCGGAATCGCGCGAGCGCATGGTGAAGTCAAACCTGCGGCTGGTGGTCAATATCGCCAAAAAATACGCCAAACGCGGGGTTCCGCTGAACGACCTTATCAACGAAGGAAACCTGGGTCTGATCCGGGCGGTCGAGGGGTTCGACCCCGGTCAAAACACACGTTTCAGCACCTACGCGTCCTGGTGGATCAAGCAGTCCATCAAGCGAAGCCTGATCAACAGCGACAAGCCCATCCACATACCGGCTTATATGGTCGAAATGATCTCACGATTCCGCGAGGCGCATGAGCAATTCGTGGAAACCGAGGGGCGGTCGCCCACCACGGAGGAGCTGGCGGAGAAGTTGGAAATGACCGTGAGCAAGATCGGTCACATCCGTGACGCGGTCAAAGCCGTCTCCACCCCGACCCACGACATCGAGGGTGCCAACGGTCGAACCGCCACCGAGAGCATCGCCGACCCCCGTGCGCCGCGTCCCGACGAGTCGCTGCTGAATGAGTCGGAGCGCGCGAAAATCCTTGAAGTGCTTAGCGATCTCGACGAACGCGAAGCGGCGATTCTTCGGTTGCGATACGGTCTTGACGGAGAAGACGCCATGACGTTGAAAGAGATCGGGTTGCGCGTCAAGCTAACCCGCGAACGCGTGCGCCAGATCGAGTGCGACGCCATTCGCAAGATCAAGGAACACCTTGTAGGTTGACAGTCGAGGCTCCTCACGCCACCTCTGCCGATTCGTCGTTCGGACCGACCGACCGATATCCGCCCACCCCTTGGTGTCCACCGTACTCCTGTCCATCCCACCCAAACTGAACGAGCGCCGACGAGCGAACGGCCCGATAGTGTGCCGAAGCGTGGCACTCTGGGCGATTGAGGTCCGTTAACGCAAGCTCTGTTATCGTGTAGCGGCTCCGTCATTGTCTCATCCGCGACATCACCTCGATACCGCGATTCGCCATAGCGCAGCGCGCTGTAGAGCTAACTATCGCGTGTCGGACGGTGGTTCACGCGGAATCTCACAGGTCGTGCGTCCCTTTTCGCCCACCTCGGGTCCGATTTTGTCAACAGATTATTCTCGACGGGCCGAATAGGCGGATATAATAGCCCGTACCGCTAATGGTTGGCTCGTACTTTGTTGCGCTGAGGTCGGTTCCGGGGAGGACGCATATGGCCAGAGTAAACGCTAAACGACGCATGGTTGCGGGAAGGTGCTTCCTGCTGCTGGGAATCTTCTCCTGTTCGTGGGCGCTGCCCGCGATGGTGTCGGCGGCGCCTCCTTCCCGCTATGAGCTGGCGGACCTCGAGGCGCTGCAGGACGCGTTTTCCCAACTCGCTGACGGCGTGCGGCCCAGTGTGGTGTCGATTCGTTGCTATCAGGTCCACGAAACGGACCGCGCCGAACCGTCCAAGGTCAAACTGCCCATCAGTCAGGGTAGCGGGTTCATCATCCACCCCGGGGGGTACATCGCCACGAACAACCATGTGATCGAAGGGGCGGATTCGATGACCGTCGTGCTTCAGAACGGGCTTGCCTTCGACGCTCAACTCGTCCAAAAAGACGAGCGGTCTGATCTGGCGGTGCTGAAAATCGACGCGGAAGGATTACCCTCGGTCCGGCTTGGCGACCTTGCGTCGGTTCATGTAAACCAGTGGGCGTTCGCTTGCGGCAACCCGTTCGGCATGGCCTTTGACAACGAAGGGCGAACGTCGATCACCTACGGGGTGGTCAGTGCGCTCGGTCGTCAAATGACCAACCGGCTTACGGGCGATCCGATCACGCATTACTACGGCAATCTGATCGAAACGTCCGCCACCATTAACCCCGGTAACAGTGGCGGTCCGCTGTTCAACATCGCGGGCGAGGTGATCGGCGTCGTCACCGCCATCGAAACCAGTTCCGGTGTTTCGGAGGGGCACGGTTTCGCCATTCCCATCGATCGGAACACGCGCCGCGTGCTCGAGACGCTGCGCAAGGGGCAGCACGTTCGCTATGGGTTTCTCGGTATCGAGGTGAACGACGTGGAGCGCCCGGCGTCCCGGTACCTGTCGCAGGTTCAAACGCCGCGCGGGGCGGAGGTCTCGCGGATTTCACCGCCCCACGGACCGGCGGCGAAGGCGGGGTTGAGCCCGCACGATGTGATTATCGAGTTCAACGGAACGGCCGTTCGCAGTTCGGATCATCTGGTGCGCCTTGTTCAATACACGCCCGTGGGCACCGAGGCTGAGGTTCTCTATTTGCGACGCGGCGTCAAACACCGGACCTCGGTGAAGCTGGGCGACCGAAACGAACTGCTCGGTATCGCCACGGCGCGTGAGTAGATCGTCGCCCGCCGACGGAGGCCCGCGTGAAAGCTAATGCTTTGTCGCACCTTGTTTTTTGAGTGGCATGGGCAAGCAGCAGTTTGCCCGTGTTGTTCCGGGGGCAGTCACGGGCAAACAAGTTTGCCCATGCCACCCACAACGCACCCTAAGAATAAGCTGTGCACTAGGGCGGATTCGGATCGAACCGCGGTATGCTTTGTTTTTGCGCATCGCCGTCTCTATAGCGTTTTCTGATATTGTGTATCGCCGAATCGAGTCCTTTTACAGGATGAAACAATGATTCGACCGCTACACACAAAGAGAGCTTGCTCTAGTCGATGTACCGAATGAAGAAGTGATTCGCCGCTACCCAAGCGTATCACTTGCCGTCATTCAGGGTTATTTACATTGTGGTGCCTGCTGTACCCGGTCATCTTGCTGATAACTTCGCTCGGGCTCGGGTTGGCTGACGCGGGGGGCCCGGTTACGCCCCCGCGCTCGACGCTGCACGTCGCAACATTGAACATCGCCCACGGACGTGGAAGCGCTACCCGGCAACTCGGGCATGGTCGAGCTACGTTTGAGCGTAACGTCGACCGCATCGCGGATCTCATCCGGGCTCACCATCCGGACGTAGTCGCGTTGCAGGAAGCCGACGCACCGTCGGCGTGGAGCGGCGGGTTCGACCATGTGAACCGTATCGCCGAACGAGCGGCGTATCAGCACGTCCAACATGGCCTGCACTTTGATTTTGGCTTCGGTGTGCTCCGCATTGCCTATGGGACAGCCTTGCTTGGTCGGGCAAAGCTGACGAAACGAGCCTCCCACCCTTTTCGACATAGCCCGCCGCACCGCAAGGGCTTCGTCGTCGCGGAAACAGAGTTCGACGGAGGACCCGTGACCGTTGTATCTCTGCACCTGCATTCCGGTTCGAGCACGTTGCGCCGGCAACAGGCGGATGAACTCATCGCCCTGCTGCGCGATCACAAGCAAAGCCTGATCGTCATGGGAGACTTCAACAGCACTTGGTTCGACGAGCAAGACGCCCTCCGTCGGGTCATTACGGGCCTTGATCTCGTCGCCTACGACGGGGACAGCAACGCGCTGAACACGTTCCCGGCCACAGCGCCGCGCAAACGCCTTGACTGGATCCTGATCTCCAGTGATCTGGCGTTCGTATCATACCGAAACTGGACTGAGAAAATGTCCGACCACTTGGCCGTGGAGGCAACGGTCCGACGGCGCACGACAACGCGGGACGAGGCGGTTGGACGCTGACGTGGATGCAGCGGTAGCGAAGGGGGAACGTTCCTCCATCATCGTAGCGAAAAACGGGGTAGGCCCCGGGGCGTTCAGGTACGGGTAGCCCGAAACCGCTCTAAACGATTCGTAGACTTGCTCCTTTGGACTCACGTTTTTCCGGAAAGTCCCGCCGCAACTAGAAGAGCGACGGAAATGGAACTATAGTCGTGTATCGGACGGCTGACGGGACAGGATCGTAATCGCGAAAGGGCGAGGGATCGCAAGACTTTCGGCATTGCGACAAGTGATACCGAACTCAGGGACGCAAAGCCGGCCGCGGCACATCTACCTGGTGTAAGAAAGGAGGCAGATTTCATGGGTCCTTTGCACCGTGCGCGTAAGAAGATTCAATGGTCAATCATGGCCGCAGT
>CAZWWW010000290.1:0-4671 GCA_964637715.1 uncultured Phycisphaeraceae bacterium
GTTGGAGTTCAGACGTGTGCTCTTCCGATCTACCCGTATTCTTCGCTGGACAAAGCACTAGGTTCCCCCCTGGCACATCGGCTCCAGAACGGCCAATAGTTTCTTAAGCGGGTTGCTCTCGGAGTCGCAGGGGTCACACAGGAACAGTTCGCCTTGCCGACCGCTGACGCTGTGAACGCGCTCGAGCAGCTTCTCGACGCGCTTGAGGCACTGAACCGTCTGCGGCGTGGGCTCGCCGATTTTGTTGTTGACGATCACGACGTCACTTTCGATCAATCCGTGGTACGCCGGTTGGAGTTGGATGCGGGTGGCGAGTTCGTCGCCCAGCGGCGAGTTCATAAAGCCACGGGCGGTGGAGGGCGTCAGCTCCGGTCGTTCTTCCGAAGGGTCGTCGTCAACGGGATTATCGAAGAGGCCGAAAATCTCGGAAGCGAACGCCTGTGTGTCGTCGAGCACGCGTCGCAGTTCCTTCGCAGCCCGCGACGGATCGCGAAACACATCATACACCGCAGAGGGCATCGGCATTACGAACACCCGATGGTCATAGGGATAGGCGTGGCGGAGGGTGGGATCCGCGTCGGCTTCGATCACCACGGAGCCGAATCGGTCTTGCTTGTGGATCACGGTGAGCGCTTCGGGCAGCGTTTCAAAAATGCGATCGTTGTCGTATTCAATCCAGCGGGCCGAGGCGACGCCGCAGTCGCCGGCTCTCAAGGAGTATGAACCGTTCCCCGTTGACGGGGTCTTGGGTGGTTGCTTGCCGGAACCCCGTTCGACGAGGCGCAGGTAATGCGGCGGACGCGCCGAGACGCGATCGATCATCAACCGAATCACGGCACTCTTGCCGGACCGGCGCGGACCACTCACGAACGTTACGCACAACCCCATAACGCCTGCACTACCTCCCCGAGATGCACTCCCACTACCATGATAGCCGCGTTCCTGCCTGTTGGCCAAAACTACATTCCAATACGACAATCATCGACAAAACAGCAAGGACCGGTACATGCGGCCAAGAACCCGGACGGGAGACGAGGGCGAACGACAAGGGAGAAGGGGCGAACTTATCGGCGACTCAGCGGCCAAAACGGGGTGCGGTACCTTCCGGACTCAATCGTCCGCACAAAAAAACGCCGCCCATCTATAGGCAGCGGCATCCTTCCGGTGAAAACAGGGGCCGGAAACCCGAACCACACGGGCATTAACAGCCTGTCACGGTTTTTCCTCACAGGTGCAAACGAACGCTCCGCAACCGGGGCACCCGTGGCCGTATTTCTCGTGAAGCGCCGCCGTTAGATCGACGTTGTTAATATTCGCAAGGGTGGTGAGCCACGCGAGCACGTCCGCAAACTCAGCGGCTTGTTCTTCGGGTGACCCGTTGGCCAGCGCCGCAGCCAGCTCGCCGACCTCCTCACAAAACCACAGAAACGTAGCCGCCGTGCCGCGCGCGCGATCCTTTTCACTGTACATACGCTCAATAAGTTGTTGAAGCTCTTCGACGGTCAAGATGTTTCTCCACACAGACGCGGCGGGCGTTCTTGTTAAATCGGATTCGGTAGGCCATCCCCTGTTTTTATAGGGCGCCGCATCGAGTCGATGCACCGTATGGCACGGCGATTCATTCGTTGCATTAGATTCGGAGCTTGCGCTAGCTCAACGTTTTGTAGTATTCGATCGCTCGCGTCAGCCCTTCGTCGAACGAAACAACCGGTTCGAACCCGAGCAGCGCCCGAGCGCGGTCAATGTCGGCGCATGAGTGCCGGACATCGCCCGCGCGCGGCGGTTCGTGCCGCGCATCGACCGAAGTGCCAAGCGCCTCGTTGATCGTTTGGATCACCTTGTTGATCGAAACCGAGCCGCCGCAGGCCAGATTCACCGCCTCGCCGCAGGTCCGCGCCACCGCCATGGCTTTGAGGTTGCCGTCGACGACGTTGTCAACGTATGTGAAGTCGCGCGTCTGTTCACCGTCACCATAGACGACCGGCGGGTCCCCGCGAAGGATCGACGTGACAAACGCCGGAATCGCCGCGGCGTACTGGCTATTCGGGTCCTGCCGGGCACCGAAGACGTTGAAGTAACGCAGCGTTATGGTCTCGAGCCCAAAACAACGCGAGAAAACCGTGGCGTAGCATTCTCCCGTTAGTTTTTGAAGCGCATAGGGGCTGAGGGGGTTTGTCGGTAGTTCTTCGTGCTTAGGGGACACTTCGGCATCGCCATAAACGGAACTGCTTCCTGCATAAATCACCCGCCGTACGCCGGCTTGTAGCGCCGCCAGCAGGATGTTGTAGGTGCCGTTGATGTTGACATCGTGGCTTGGACGCGGATCGTCGATCGATTTGGGCACCGATCCGATGGCCGCCTCATGCAGCACGAACTCGACCCCCGCGCAGGCCCGTTCGCACGTTGGAGAATCGCGAACGTCTCCTCGGATACATTCGAATCGGCCTTCGAGGTGTGCGAGATTGTCCAGCTTGCCGGATGAGAAATCGTCAAGTACGCGTACCCGCCGACCCATCTCTACCAGCCGGGTCACCAGGTGTGAACCGATGAATCCCGC
Organism: uncultured Phycisphaeraceae bacterium; assembly: GCA_964637715.1. GTDB lineage: Bacteria > Planctomycetota > Phycisphaerae > UBA1845 > UBA1845 > CAZWWW01. The sequence goes on from CAZWWW010000290.1 coordinate 2,558, forward strand.
GCCTCCCGTTACCAGAACATCCGCCATAGCTGCCTGCCACTCCACGGGAACTTGCCGGCGATACATAGACGCGGAATGCCCTTCGCCGGGTACGCGCTTTGACGCCGGTTCCCCGTTGCCCGTACAATCCCCACCGGTTCGAGGCTACGCTTGTATGACCTCGCCGTCGGGCACCTGGAAAGGAGTCACCGTGCCGCAGAGCCAACGATGCACGCTTGTGCCAACACTAATCCTGTTCTCGGCCGTATCGGGTTGCGCCACCGCGCCGGCCCCCGTCGACGAACAGGCCCGCCAGCGCCTGTTGAACTTCCTTCTGCCGGATCACATCGAGATCGTCGAACCGTTCACGCGCGTGTCCAGTTTCGACGAGGACAGCACGCCGGAAGGTATCGAGCTTTTCCTTCGCGCTGTCAATGCGCTGGGCAACCCGGGGCTGATGATTGCGGGGCACATCCGGATTGAGTTGTACGAATACGTCCCCGCCAGCGGCGTGCCCCAAGGGAAACGCTACGCCGTTTGGGAGGTCGACCTCAAAACCGAAAAGCAACAACGGACGTATTGGAATCAGTTGACGCAGATGTACGAGTTCCGCCTGGCGGTCGACAGGGCGCAGATTCCGCCGGCGGATGCCTATTGGCTTCTTGTGACGTATGACTCACCGTTCGGTACTCGACTAACCGACGAGTTTGTGATTCACTATCGTAGCGCTGCGGGGCTCCCCCATCCCGATCGAGGGGCGTCAGGAGCACGCTAACCGGCGGCGGTCGCCGGGTGTCTGTCTTTCGAGTGGAGGGCCAAGACGTACCTGAACCGCGGGGCGCGGTGCAACAGGGTTGGCCATTACGAATTTTTTTTGGAACGGACGAACGTTCGCGATCACACGCGCAAGTCGTCCTCAGGAGAACCCAACATGAATCTACGTTTTGCGGCATCAAAGGTTGGCGCTGTCTGCGCGGCGGCGGCGGCGCTGGCGGTTTCGGTTCCCGCTCTGGGAGCATCGGGAAGTCCTTCACCCGATCTTTCACTCAGCCCCACGTACTTAGCCGCGGGGGCTTCGACGGCGAGCTTCCTTCAGAACTCCGGTTCGATGCAGGACAAGACGACGGTAACGACCGTCGAAATGGGTAAGAGTAACGACCTGGGCGGCCCCTACTTCCTGCGCAGCGCCGACCCGGAGGGACTTGGCGTCATCGCGCTAAAACTTAAATATGAATACGTCAAAGAGCACAAGGATGAGGATCATGAGCTCGAAGGCATTCTCGAGTGGGGTATGGCCGAGAACTGGGAGTTCATCCTCGAAGTGCCTGTCGAACTCGGCGATGGAAAGGTTGAGGGTAACGGCGATATCGCGGAATTCGGATTCCACACGCGCCTGTGGGAAGAAAGTGATATGATGCCGGCGTTCGCCGTGCGTAACCTGGTGCGCTTGCCAACCGGGTATCATTCGGACGGCGTGGACTACACGTTGATCGGTCTGTTCACCAAGACCTTGACGAGCGATGGACTCCGATGCCATTTCAACCCGTTCCTCAAGTCAATCAACGGCAATCAGGAGGAGGGCGACCGCGACTTTCGTTGGGGGGCGGCGCTGGGTATGGACTACAAACTCTCGGACGATGTGCGTATCATCGCCGATTACATCAACCAGAACAGTGAAGTGGAAGGCAATCGAAATCAGCACAGCGTTGAGCTTGGTCTAGACTGGGAGTTCGCACCGGAGCAGACCATCAGCGTTGCGACGGAGTTTGAGGTGGACGGCGATAATTCCGGCGACGACTTCTCAGCCCGGGTGCAGTATATGATCGACGTTCCGGGTCCCATCATCGGCGGGTAGCGCTACGCGATTCGTGAAACCCGCGCGGCAAACAGGTGTGCTTCGCGGCAACATGAAAGTCCATCGAGTAGGCCAGCGTGGACCATCTGACTGTAGACCACCCCAACCGGGCACGGAGTGACCCCTACCCGGTTGGGGTGGGCTTTCGGTGTTTGGCGTCAAACCCTCATCGTAACCGCTCGCTCTTTGTCTTCCCGTTTTTAGCCCGGTCCAGCCCGTGCTTGCCTAGTGCTTTGTCACACCTTAATGTTCGGGTACACGGACTTCAGTGTGCACTATG
>CAZWWW010000291.1:0-4668 GCA_964637715.1 uncultured Phycisphaeraceae bacterium
GCGTGGTCCGACCGTGGTGGGTCTGTTGGAATCGGCACGATCGCAAACGGCGGAAGTCGCAACCGGTAACGCGTCGGATGACGCGGCTACAGTGCAAAGCCAACGAGACCAGTTGCTCGATTCGTTCCGTCTGGACGGAATCGTCGATCAGCCGGAATCCTATCAGGGGCTCTCCTACAACGAGGCGCTCTCCAAACTGTATGAAGACTACCGCACGCTGTACGAAAAGTGGCAATCCGCACAGGACCACCTGCTGCAAACGCAGGGTGAGCTAGCCACGTTGCATGAGTCGGCCCAAAAACTCAGCGAAGCCTACGCGCAGCGTACGCAGGAGTTGACCGACCAATTCGCCACCGTGGAAGCCGGTCGGTCCGACTATCGCAAGCAGCGTGACGACGAAGTGGCGGGTATGAAACGCGACTTCGAAAAGGCCCGCGCCCTCAACACCGAAATCCTTACCAAAGCAAGGCAGGATCTCCAGGCGTGTACCGATCGGCTGACCAAAGCCCAGACGCGGTTCACGGTGCTTCGTGAAAAGCTGGGCGGGATGATGCAGAGCCCGGATGAATTGGCAACCGCCCGCAAGCCCGACGGTGAGATTCTTACAGCCGTACCGGGGGACGGAGTCGTCTATGTCAACTTGGGGCGGCGCAACGGGCTGACGCTCGGGTTGCAGTTTGCGGTGTACTCCGCCGAAACGGGGATCCCCGCCAACGGGATCGGCAAGGCGTTGATTGAGGTGGTGTCCGTTTCAGACTCGTCAGCCGAGTGCCGCATAGTGAACGTCGCGCGTAACCAGGTGATCCTCGAGGGCGATTTGATCGGCAATCCGGTCTTTGACCCGAACCGGCCGTTACAGTTCACGGTGATCGGTCAGTTCGACGTTGATCGAGACGGGGTACCGGATCGCGCCGGAAAGGAAACGATAGCCTCGCTGATCGAGCATTGGGGTGGTCGGGTCTCGAACGACGTATCCGCCATGACCGATTTCCTTGTTGTCGGTCTTCCTCCGCGTCGCCCGCGCCCCGCAGCCGACGTGCCCGCGGACCAGCAGGCCCAGAACAAATCTCGTCAGCGCCTCTGGAATGCCTACCAGCAGACGATTTCGAGCGCCCATATGCTCGGTGTGCCGGTACTGACGCAGGAGGTGTTCATGAACTTTCTGGGCGTTGGTGCGGAGCGATACACGACGCGCTGAGGCGCCCGGCACTTTTGAGCCTCTACCCGCCTGCCCGTGTTCGCGCGGCATGTAGCCGAATGACCAATTCTCGCACAGTTCTTATTTGACCGTCCGTTATTCGTGGGGTATATTTTCTATACTGGGAGGTTTCCACCTCGCCGCTTGTGCTTACACAAAAGAAGCGATGATTTAATACGGGCGCGTCTGTCAGTCTTGCTGCTGACTGGCTGCGTGTGCGGAGGCGCTCGGTCCCTTGCGCGATTTCGAGCAACGAAAACGAGACATTCTTGATCGCGTCGACCTCGTCGAGCTGGTATCCGAACAGGTCCAGCTCAAGCGGTCCGGTCGCCGCATGGTGGGGTTGTGCCCGTTTCATTCCGAGAAGACGCCATCGTTCACGGTTTCACCCGATCTGGGCATTTTTAAGTGCTTCGGGTGTGGCAAGGGCGGCGACGTCTTCTCGTTCGTCCAGTTCAGAGAAAACGTCTCCTTCGGCGAAGCGATAGCGATTCTGGCGGACCGCGCCGGCGTCACGATCGAGCGAGCTGCCTCAGATTCCAAAGACGGCGTCTCTCGCGCCGATGTGGGCCGTGTGTGCGCCTGGGGGGAACGGTTCTTTCGCCGCCAGCTTCTCGACGATCGTTTGGGGCGATCCGCCCGGGACTACCTGCGCGAACGCGGCTTTACGGAGGCTACCCTCGAAGCGTTTGGGGTTGGTCTGGCGGTGGATCAGCCCGGTGTATTGACCCGCGCGGCGGCGGACGCGGGGTTCAGCACGGCGTTGCTCATTGAGGCGGACTTGCTACGGGCTGACGAAAGCGGACGCACTTACGACACGTTTCGCAATCGAATCATGTTCCCCATTCGAGATACGATGAAGCGCATCGTCGGATTCGGCGGGCGGACGCTCGTGGATGATCGGGCCAAATACCTCAACACGCGCCAGAATGTCCTGTTCGACAAAGGGCGGACGGTGTACGGCATCGACGTGGCCCGCCACGTCATATCGGACCGCGGTCGTGCCGTGGTGGTGGAGGGGTACACCGATTGTCTTGCCATGCATCAGAGCGGGTACGCGGAAACGGTGGCCACGCTTGGCACGGCGCTCACCGAAGCCCATGTGGACCTTCTGAGGCGCTATGCGGACCAGATCGTGTTTTTGTTCGACTCGGACGACGCGGGGGCGGCTGCGGCGGATCGTGCCATAACTGTGGCACTTCCACGAAGTGTAGGCGTGAAACTCGCGCGCATAACGGACGGTAAAGATCCCGGTGAGCTTCTTTTGCAATCGGACCCGGCGGTTTTTGGGGACGTATTGAAGAACGCGGTCGACGCGCTAGAATTCAAGTGGCTTGAGACGCGGGCGCGATTCGAAGGGGATTCATCCGACGCACATCGGCGCGAGGCCGTGCTCGATTTTCTCCGTGTCGTGGGTGAGGCAGCCAGCCATCAGGCGATGGACGTGATCCAGCGGGGTTTGCTGGTAAACCAGGCCGCCCATCTGCTGAGCATGGACCGCGCGGAAGTTGATCGCCTGATGCGCAAGCTGGAACGCCGTCCCCGGCGCGCTCGTACCGCGGCAATCGTACCGACGGTTGAGGGGCGTACTGTTAGTGCGGAGCGATCCGCTTGGGCCCGTGTCCTGGAAGTCGTGTTGAACGAGCCCGGTCTTTGGGGCGACGTGGTGTCGCGGCTGGCGATTGATCGGATTCCGGACGATCGGGACCGGCGTATTGCGGCGATGATCGAACCGGTGGGTTCGGGTGAGGGGTATCGACTCGCCGACGTATTGGCCCGGTGTGACGACCCGGTCGATGCCGAACGGGTGTGTGCGCTCGCCCGGATCGGGGCGGAACGCGGTAATTATAAGTCGACGCTGAACGAGGGTGTACGCCGCCTCGAACGGCTTGAGCGAGCGCGTGGGGTGGAGGATTGCCGTGCGCGGTTTTTGGGGCGCGTTGACGCCCCGGCTGCCTCGGCGCTGGTCAAGGAGGACGCCGAGCGTATATGCGGCAGTGCCAAAGCGCACAAGCATTTTGCGCCGAGACGGTTGATCCGGGGTATTGCGGCGACGCCCGCACCCGAATCGGACGGGGTGTGACACCCCTGTAAATACACGACACTTGGTTGAACGACGTGCCGGTGGCGAAAGGCCGGGAACGGTGCGTTCTGCGTGTCTGGTCTTTTTCGTGAGCATGGAGCACCCATGACCGATGTTGCTGAAATCATAATCGACCCGATTCTCAAAGCCGTTGACGAGTTGATCGGGCTCGGGAAGAAACGCGGATTCGTTACCTGGGAGGAAATGAATGAAATCCTTCCGGACGACGCGATCGACCCGAACCAGCTCGAGATGATCATGATGCAGCTTGAAAAAGCGCAGATTGATACCCTCGACGAGCTCGATGCAGCGCGGCGCGACGCCCGCCGTGAACGCGACCAGTGGCGGCGCGGACACCATGGCGCCCATGGTGCGTCCGAAGACGCCGACGCGGCTACGACGAACAAGCGACCTGAGGTGCCCGCCGAAATCGGTGCCAAGCGCATCGACGATCCGGTCCGCATGTACCTTACGCAGATGGGCGAGATCCCGCTGCTCACACGCGCCGAGGAAATTCGGCTCGCCAAAAAGATCGAGCTCACGCGTATGGCCTTTCGTCAAAAAGTGCTCGAGAGTGACTATTGCGCTCGCCAGGCGGTCGACATTCTGCAGCATGTCAGCGACGGTACGCTGCCGTTTGACCGTACCATGAAGATTTCCACATCGGAGCACGCGGCCAAGTCGCGCATCGGGGCACGCATTCCGTTCAATCTGGAAACCGTGCGTAAGCTAATAGCGCAAAACGAGGAGGGGTGGGGGTTGCTCCAGGCGCCGCGTTTGGCGGCCGCGACACGGCGTGACATCGAAAAGGGCATGCGCGAGCGACGGCGCAAGGTCTCAAGACTGCTGGAAGAGCTCTCGTTGCGAACGAGCCGCATTCAACCGCTCATGAAGAAGCTCTGCGGGCTCCATCGCAAAATGCTGGATCTGGGGCGCCACATCGAGAAACAGGAGAAACGCCGAACGCTTCCGGACGAAGATTTCTACGCCATGCAGGACGAGGCGACCGGTATCCAGTCGCTTTGCTTGGAGGACGCGGAGTCCCTGGGGCATCGGCTCAAGTCGATCGAGCGGGTTTTTGTGGAATACGAAGACGCCAAGCGCAAACTGTCCGGCGGGAATCTGCGGCTGGTGGTGAGCATCGCCAAGAAATACCGCAATCGAGGTTTGAGCTTTCTGGACATCATCCAGGAGGGTAATACGGGTTTGATGCGGGCGGTCGACAAGTACGAATACAAGCGCGGGTATAAGTTCAGTACCTACGCCACCTGGTGGATTCGCCAGGCGATTACCCGCGCGATCGCCGACCACGCGCGCACCATCCGCATCCCGGTCCACATGATCGAAACGATGAGCCGCCTGCGCAACATCAGCAAGGAACTCCTTC
>CAZWWW010000292.1:0-4655 GCA_964637715.1 uncultured Phycisphaeraceae bacterium
TACCAACGCCGCCCAACGCGAACAAACCGCAGTTTCACCACGTGGGTGGTATAGTCGGTAGGGTGGGCTTCGCCCACCAGTGACTCATTGGCGGAACGTGGTGGGCGAAGCCCACCCTACTGAACTTGGCGGACCGCGTGGCTGGCGGAACAGCAAACCCATGTTGAGCGCCGTTTGTGGTGCGGACGTGGGAATCACGCTCGGACGAATGTGCGTTGACGTCCCGCCGGGTCCGTTTACACTTTCCGGCGAGCCGTTGCGTCGTGCGGATTGACCCGCGACCCGGCTGCAGCTTGGTCTGTTATTTTGTATCGCCGTGTCGAGTCGATTGGCCCGATGAAAGGGCGTTTCGACCGCTACACAAGAATAGAGCTTGCTCTATGATTCGTGCGGTGTGGCTATGTGGGTTGTGCCGGGAGCCGAATGATGAATGGTAATCGATTGATGCGCGTCGGCGGTTTGCTGGCGATGGGTGCGTGCCTGTTCCAGATCGGTGGGTGCGATCTTACCCAGTTCAACGAATTCACCCAAACAGTCCTTCTGGGGATTACGGCTGCGGGCAGCATTGCGATTCTTCGTAACATCTGATCCGTTTTGCAAAGCGACGTAGATGAGCCGGTGCGGATGGGTTGCCGATTCTTCATCGCGGCGTAAGGTTTGAGCGGCTTTTGGCTGAACCCGGGCTGCACCGGCCTATCGTGGGTGCGGTAGACGCCGGCGCGCGGGTCGTTTGCTGATCGTCTCGATTCCGGGGGGCATCATCCGAGGCGTTCGGTGCGACGGCTTTTGGCCGGTAATGGTTTTGAGGGGGAAGTTGGGTGTTGTGCCCGCCGCGTGTTGAAACATTCTGATCGCCCCTTCGGTGCCGGTGTCCTGCCGGTGAAAACGTGGTTTTCAAGCCCGTGCGGCCTATTCTTCACCAAGCGTTGGAGCCGGCTCCGTTGTTGTGTAGCTGTCGAATCACGGTATCATCCGGTAGGTCGATTCGACGCTGCCATGGAGAAGAACAAACGCATGCCTGTAACGCCTGCGGTTCGGGGGTTCGTGTGCATTGCTTACCACGGTTTCAGACCGATCGTGACAGGGAGAGTTTCATGACCAAATTGTCAGCGCCCCCTAATTCACAACGTCGTGAACGCGGTGCGTGGGGGCGGGTTTTATTGATCGTCGTGTGTGCAGGGTTGTCGAGCGCCGCCCCGGTTCGCGCGCAGGACGCAAAGGGGGGCGCCAAGTCTGTGCACGTACCGCCTGAGGCGACGGTAGATTCGCTCTTTCGCGATTTCCTGCACTACGCGCGCATCGGTCGCTTCACCGTTGCGGATACCTCAGCCAAAGCCCTGCTCGCGCACCCGGACGTGTCCCCGGTCGCCGTGATGAACGCAGCCAGCCGCGATCCCAAGAGCCTGGATACGCTGTTGATCCTTATCCAAAACGCCTCGCTTGGTGACAGCGCCGCGCGGGTACTCGCCTTGATCGAACAGGGTGAACAGGAATTGCGCAAGGATCCCGAACGCATCGAGCGAAACATAGGATTGCTTGGGGGTAATCCGCAACAGGAGTTTTACGCGATACGACACCTGGCTGAGTCGGGGGAGTACGCGGTTCCGCAACTGGTTCAAGCGTTGCTCGACCCGGCCCGATCTTCGCTCAAAGCGCGTGTGATCCGCGCCCTGCCGCTTCTTGGCAAGTCGGCAGTCAACCCGCTCGTGATGGCGATTCGAATCGACGATCTTGACATTCGCCAGCATCTGATTGATGCGCTCGGTGCTATCGGATATCCGCAGGCTGTACCCTATCTGCAAAAAATCATTGAGCACGACGCCACGACGAACGAGATACGTCAGGCGGCAGTGTCCGCTATCGCGCAAATCGCGGACCAATCCGGACGCACCTTCGACACGCCGGCGGCGGCGCAGTTTCTGACATTGGCCAACCGTTATTACAACGAGGACGACGCGGTTCGCGCGGACGCCCGGCTCGATCAGGCCAACGTCTGGTATTGGGATGCGGACGCCGGATCGCTGTCGCGCGTTGAGGTGCCGACGAAGATCTTCGGGCCGGTTATGGCCATGCGCTGCACGGAAGAAGCGCTGGCCCTCGAGGCGGACAACGCCGAGGCCATCGCGCTGTGGCTCGCGGCCAACACGCGTCGTGAGGAGCGTTTGGCCTACAACGTGGAGAGTGCCGACCCAACTGAGACGGGCGAGGTTGATCCGACGCGCCCGGACGTGTTCCCGCGCGCGCTCTATTTCACGCGGGCGGCGGGGCCTCGTTATGCCCATTTAATGCTCCGGCGTGCGGTTCAGAACAACGATTCTTATGTCGCGCTGGCGGCGATTGCCGCGCTGAGGGACACCGCCGGTGAGTCGTCGCTGGTCGGGACCGAAGACGACAAACAGCCGTTGGTTCAGGCGTTGCATTTTCCCGATTTGGCGGTTCGTATCAAAGCGGGTTTGGCGTTGGGTGCGGCGCTGCCCAAGTCCGGTTTTGTCGGATCCGAACTGGTGGTTCAGGTTCTCGCGGCTACGGTAAATCTCACCGGGCGCGCCCAGCTTCTTGTGATCGATCCCGACGAAATGAGCCTGAACCGAACCGTGGGGGTATTCCGGAACGACAATTGGGAGGTCGTAGGTGCGGCCAATGTGTTCCAGGGGCTCGAACGCGCTCGTGTGGAAATGCCGTCACTCAGGGGCATCGTGATGGCGAGCGACGTAGCTGATCCCGGGCTTGTCGAAGCCATGGGTACGCTGCGCGGCGAGTTTCAGTTTGCCAAGACGCCGGTTCTCATTTTGACCAAGCCGACGCAAACGGTGCTGGCTGAGAACGTTGTGGTTGCCGATCGGTATGCGGAGCGGGTTGACGCCAACGCAGATGACAACGATTTGATCGGTGGTTTGGAACGGGCCGTGCGACGGGCGAATGCCGTGTCGATCGACGATGACCAGGCCCTTGCGCTTGCGCTGGCTGCGGCTTCGACGCTTCGCGCTATCGCCGCAGACGGGAGAACGGTCTACGACGTGGGGCGTGCGGAACCTGCCTTGGTTAGTGCGCTGTCTTCGCCGCACGAAGATCTTCGAACACGAGCGGCGTCGGTGCTCGCGCTGCTGCCGACGGATACCGCCCAGCGCGCTATCGCCTTTGTGGCACTCGATCCGGGCCAAACGGATGTGCTGCGTATCGCCGCGTTCGGATCGCTGTCCGAGTCGGCCAAGGTGAACGGCAACCGCCTGGAATCTTCTCAAATCGACGACCTGGTGCGTTTGGTCAACGAGGAGCCGGATCTGACGATGCGCACCGCGGCGAGTCAGGCGCTCGGAGCGATCAACCTCGCTACGAGTAAAGCTAGTGAGATCATCCGGCGCTATTACCGCGGCTAGAGCATTGTTCGTTTTCGTGGGCCGGTTCTTCGGCGGTTGATCCGCTATCAAGACCGGTAAGATCGCGCGGGCTAAAGCCCGCGGCTCGGAACACAAAAACGGGAAATGCGCTAATGCAGCGTCACAGCTAATTTTAGGGTTCGTTGTGGGTGGCACGGGCCGACTTGTTTGCCCGTGACTGCCCCGGAACAACGCGGGCAAGCTGCTGCTCGCCCATGCCACCCCAAGAAACAAGCGATGACAAAGAACTAGCGGTATTATGAATCAGCTTTAGCACCGGGCCGCCGTACCACCGGTACGGGTGTGACTCAACCGCGACGGAACCATAGAGCGTGCGCTACCAATGGGAAACGACGGCACAACGATCGCCGCCTTGATGTCCGATCCGCGGTCGCGGGATTCGGGCACGCCCGCGTGTCAGGTGCGCGAACTACCGCTGCCTGAGTTGGAACCGGATTCCGCGCTGCTTCGTGTCGAGTTCAGTGAAGTCTGCGGCACGGACGTTCACCTGCGGAATGGTCTTCTATCGGGCGTACCCTATCCGATCATCCCAGGGCATGTCTCGTGCGGCGTGTTGGAACGTGTTCGCGGTAGCGTGCGCGACGTCGAGGGCCGCACCTTTGTCGAGGGTGACCGCGTTACTTTTCTCGATGTGCACCGTACCTGTCACGCCTGCTGGGCGTGTCTGGTCGCCCGCGCGACGACGCGCTGTCCGGATCGAAAGGTCTACGGCATTACCTATGGGATCGACGACGGCCTGACGGGCGGATGGGCCGGGCATATCTATCTCAAACCCGGTACGCGTGTTATCAGTCTCGACGGCGTTCCCAGCGAGACCTACATGGCCGGGGGTTGTTCATTGCCCACCGCACTTCATGCCGTGGATCGCGCCGACATCGCCATTGGTGATACGGTGCTTGTGCTCGGATCGGGACCAGTGGGTCTGTCAGTCATTGCGCTGTCGACGATGCGCGGCGCGCGGCGCGTACTGTGCATCGGCGCGCCCAACGCTCGGCTCAACACAGCCGCGACGATGGGCGCGGATGGTGTGCTCAATTTCACCGAGGTAACGGAGTCAGAGCGCGTCGCGTGCGCGGCCGATTTCGTCCAGCAACACCAGGCTGTTGCGGCTGGCGTTGTGCAGGATGTTGGCGGTTTCCGACATCTCGACCATGAAGGTAGAACGCCCGCGGGCCAGGTCGTCGCCGGCACCATGGCGCGTAAATATGCGGTCGATCGGGCCGACGACGGCCGCCCGGGCGGGCACCCAACTCCCGG
>CAZWWW010000293.1:0-4634 GCA_964637715.1 uncultured Phycisphaeraceae bacterium
GACCGACGTCACTAATCTGCTTGAAAACGACCGCAGCCATAGAGCCGCGGCACTCGATCGCTGCGCCGGCAACGGCAGTCCCATTGCGATCATATTCGCGGTGGCGATCAAGAGAATCGGTGAACCGCTTGAGCTTCTCGAACGCCACATAGCGGACGCGGGTGAACGGGCCGTGCGCATCCTGAGAAAAAACCTGCGCGGGCTATCGGTAATCGCCTCGATCACGCCATTGTTGGGATTGCTCGGTACGATTTTCGGCATGATTGACGCGTTTCAAACCGTGGCGACGTCGGGCGAGGCGCTCGGGCGGACGGAGCTGCTCGCCCGGGGGATTTACCAGGCCATGATTACCACAGCCGCCGGGTTGCTCGTGGCTATTCCCGTGTTGGTGGCGTACCACTGGCTTTCGGCGCGGGTCGACCGACTCGTAGCCGAAATGGATCGTGTCACGGTGGCGTTTGTTGAAAGGCACGCGACGGGACCAAACGGTGCGCAACCCGTTCTGCACGCGGCCAAAGAAACCGAAGCGGATGACCAAACGACCGGCGGACTGACGACCGCGGTGGTCCCCGCCGAGCGGCTCGTTGAGCATGTGTAGTGTTGGCAGCGGGGGTACGAGATGTTGTTGAAGACAGCCGAATTCGAAGAGACCGCCACGATCGAGCTAACGCCTATGATTGATATGGTGTTCCTGCTGCTGACGTTTTTTCTGGTGGCGACCACGTTTCATCAGGAGGAGCGGGAGATGAACATTGCCCTGCCGCTCGCCAATGCGTCGGCGCCGATCACCGCGATGCTGAGGGAGTTCGTTGTTAACGTCGACCGCGATGGCACGATCGTTGTGAACGGAACAACCGTCGAACTCGACGAGTTGCGCAGTCTGGTTGCCGGTGCGGTCGAGACCAACCCGGACCAGAAGGTAACCGTTCGCGGAGATCGGAACACGCCCTACGCCGGCATTGTCTCCGTTCTTGACGTCTGCAAACAGGGTGGCATTCAAGAGCCGTATCTCGATACGCTCCTGGCTGATTGAGCAGTTGGCCGCCGAGGGCGAGGGCGCCGCGTGAAACGACTCATCATTATTTCGGGCGTCTCCGTCACGTTGGTGCTGGCCGGTGCCACGGTATGGCATCTTGCGCCGATCAGCGACCGTTTCTATTCCGACGGTGAGACGATCCATATACCCGAAGCGCAGGCGCCCCTTCGTGAGATTCTCTGGCAACCGCCGCGTCCGCTTCCGGGTGCCATCAACCTGCCCGATTCGGATGTATATGAACCGCGTCTCAGCGCCGACGGGGGGACGATCTATTTCGTTCGGGGAAGAGCAGGACCGAACGCGGACATCTATTACGCGCGCCGGACGAACGACGGATGGACAAAACCGCAACCGCTGGACGCGATCAATTCCGACTACGCGGACCTGGGTCCTGAGCCCGCGTCCGACGACCAGGCGTTGTATTTCTACAGTGACCGGCCCGGGGGGCTGGGCGGATACGATCTGTGGGTCGCCCATCGCCGCCCCGACGGACGCACCGAATCGGATTGGTTCGACCCGGTCAATCTGGGACCGGGCGTGAACAGCGTGTTCAACGACTATGGTCCCGCCGTGACACCGGATGGTACCACGTTGTATTTTTCATCAAACCGACCACAGCCCGGCGACCCGCACCAGACGAATCCCGACGCCTGGTCCGCCACGCTGCGCGAGGATTTGTTTCACCGTACCTACGATCTGTACGTCGCAGCCATCAGGGACGGCGGTTCGTTCCAGGCTACTCCGATCGGCGCGCTCAACACGACCTACAACGAAGGCACTCCGGCTGTCAGCGCGTTTGGAGATTTTCTCTACTTTTCGTCAGACCGGTCCGGCGGGCAGGGGGGATTCGATCTTTATCGATCGCGCCGTTTGCACGGCGGGCATCAAGTTGCGGACAACCTCGGGCGGACGGTCAACACGCCGTCGAATGAACTCGATCCCGGTTTGAGCTTGGGCGGGTATCGGCTGTTTTTCAGTTCCGATCGAGACGTCAAGGGATCTGATTCGAAGGGCGGAACCCATTATGGTTTGTTTTACACGACCTCGCGCGAGGTGTTCCGCGACGTCAACATGCGCCACCGCGCGCCCATCAACTGGGCGGCCTGGTGGTCGTCGCTCGGTCCGGGGTTGGTGTGGCTTATACCCGCGGTGCTGGCGTTGCTCGCGTTGCTGTGGCTCATGCGGGGTCTGCGGGAACGCGAGCTGAAGCTGCTGACCAGGTGTTTGCTGGCGTCCTTGTTCGTGCACTTGCTGCTGCTGCTGTTGTTCTCGCTCTGGCAGGTCACCGCGTCACTCGCGGGGGAGTTTCGGCGCGGAGGACGTATTCAAGTCGCCCTCGCAGCACCGTCCACCGCGCACGATATCGCCCTACAGGTGCTCGGCAGTCTGACGGACGTTACGCAACCGACCGCGGTTCCCTTCGAATCAACGCGCAGCGAAACCCGACTGACACTCGATACGCACGCGCAGCCCGCGAACATTTCCGTCGAGCGATCCAGGCTTGATACCATCGAGACGCCGCAGGTTGCTGCGCATGTATTGGACGCCGCGCCGACTACCGTGCTGCAACTGCAACCCCGTCAACTGCAGCCGGCAACCATTGAGCGAAGCATCGTTAAAGCAGATGAGCTGGCGACGCCGGATAAACAAAGTCGCGTGCGTGACACCGAACGGCCGATCGACATACCCCTTCCCGCGCCGACTCCGCCCGTGCAGCACGCCGACATATCCCGCGCCGATACGTTTGTGGCTGTGGAAACGAGTCCCGTTGAGATTCCCCTTGCCAGAAGCGCGCCGCCGGATGCGGCCGCGCTCCATGACACCAGCTTGGCCTTCTCGGCGCCGGCAAGGGATGCCACACCCTTGACACCATCACCACCGCCTTTGCCGACTATCCACCCTTTGCCGCGACCGCCGCTCGGCGCGTGGCCGATATCCGATACCCACCTGTCGGATGACGTGGCGGCTCGCGCCGCACCGCGTGATGAACCGGAAGCGCGGGTCGAGCCGGTCTCTTTTCAGGCGGCCCAGGCGCCGCTTTTTGACCGCCCCGTGGATATGCCGTCACACGCGACGATCGTACACCTTCAGCCGGCTGCCGATTCCGCCCTAACGGAAGAAGAAAAGGTGTTCGTCTCGGATTGGCGACCGTCGGACGTTCAACACATCACAATGACCCTGGAGCGATCACCACCCAACCAGGTCATCGAAAACGAACCAGCGTTTGAACCTGTTACGCAGCTTGCGTTACCCGATAATGGAACACATCCGATGGCCGCAAAGAGCGCGGTCGTTGAGCCAACGCTCAATGATGGGTTGTGGCCGGCGTCTGTTTCTTCGCCGACCGAACCGCACGCCCATCCGTTCATTCTGCCGCCCACTGACCGGCTCGATCGAATTGATGACGTCGCGCCGGAGCCGCTGCGCCTCAGCGAAACGGATGAGCCGTCACCATGGAATCCGGATACGATCGCTGACGCGCCGTCGCTACCGGTCGACATCGCGTCGCCCGTCGCCCGTCGCCCCCTCGTCGCGACGCCCCCACCGCCCGCCCGGTTCGCGCTCAAGCTCGATGTCCCGTCCGAACAAGCGGCACCCGCCAGCCCCTACGCGCAGCGTACTGCGCCGAACCGGCTCAAGCTCGTTGAACGCAAGGGGGGGAGTGTAGCTACGGAGCAAGCGGTTGAGCGCGCCCTGGCGTGGCTCGCGCGGCACCAACATCCGGACGGTCACTGGGACGCGGCTTCGTTCGATGTCGATTGCGGGCAATGCGGCGGTGAGACTGAAGTAGCGGCGGACGTCGCGCTGACGGGTCTCTCGACCCTTTGTTTTCTCGGCGCAGGTCATACACACAAGACGGGTGGTCCATACCGTGACACGGTGGCGCGTTCGCTGCGCTGGCTCGTCGCGCGTCAGCGACCAGACGGTGATCTCCGCGCGGATGAAACCATGTACACCCACGGGATCGCCACCATCGCGCTCTCGGAGGCGCGGGCTATGACCGGCGACGCGGCGCTGGCTGACCCGGTGGAACGGGCGGTTCGGTTTATCTATCGTTCGCGCAACAGAGACGCCGGCGGATGGCGGTACGACCCGGGACAGGCCGGTGACACCTCGGTTCTCGGCTGGCAGGTCATGGCCCTCAAGAGTGCGGCCTTGTCCGGTCTGCCCGTACCGGGTGCGGCGTTTGAGATCGCGCGACGCTGGCTCGACGGCGTGGAGGATGGTCCTTCGTCGGGGCGATACGCCTACAAACCGGGTCGTCCGGTGACGCCCGCCATGACAGCCGAGGGGATGTTCGTTCGCCAGTTGTTGGGGCACGCGCCGGACGAAGCGCGTATGCGGGCTTCGGCGAAGTTCGTGACCGAGCACCTGCCCAACTGGAACGACGAGCCGAATACCTACTTCTGGTACTACGCCTCGCTCGCCCTCTATCAGCATGGTGGTCAGCCGTGGGTCAGGTGGAACGCCGCCTTGACGCGCGAATTGCTGGCCCATCAACGTTCGGGCGGCGGGGCGGACGGAAGCTGGAACCCGGATGGGGAATGGGCCGAACTGGGCGGTCGCGTCTATCAAACCGCCATCTGCACACTCATGC
>CAZWWW010000294.1:0-4632 GCA_964637715.1 uncultured Phycisphaeraceae bacterium
GTGGGTGGCGTTGGGGGGGAAACAAGCTTGAAGCCGATTAGTCCTAGAAAATCGGCAAGCCGGGCCTCACGTGCCCCGTTTCGCGTCTCGTTCGAGCGTCTTTCGTGCTCCGCGCACTCGAAGGACAACCGCCTGGCACTCGCCGCCGCGCTGTTGTTGTTAGCTTCGGTCACGGCGTTCGTACGCATCTTTTGGAACTACAGTAAGGTGTTCGCGGGCGGCGCGGTACGTTTCCAGGGAAACGACCCCTGGACCCACGTGCGTCAAGTCGAATACCTCGTTCGCCACTTTCCGTATCGGCTGGAATTCGATCCCTTCGGAGTATTCCCGGGTGGACAACACGTTCCCATCGCCCCCTTTCTCGATTACCTGACCGCCGGAACCGCTTTGCTTATCCACGCAGCGTGCCCAGAGCGGCTCGCAGGGCTTACCGCGATCACGCAAGCGTGCTGCGCTTTCACCCCGCCCGTGCTGGCGGCGCTTACCACGTTGGTGGTCTATTTCCTGGGCCGATCATTAGCCAACCGCGCCGTCGGCTGTCTAGCTGCCTTACTCATTGCCGTAGCGCCGGGCGTTTACTACGGCGACTCCGTGCTCGGCTTTTTCGACCATCACGTGCTGGAGGTTTTCCTCAGTACCGTGGTGTTCTGGGCGCTGATCGTTTCGTTTAATAGTGCCAAAACCGTGGCACTCGAACAGAACGAGGTTCAACATAGACGTGCGGTGCGGTGTGCGTTCTTCCGGTCGTGTGCGTTCGGGTTCGCGCTCGCCCTCTATCTTCTCACCTGGATCGGCGGGTCGTTCGTCGTGTTGATCGTCGCCGCCTGGGCGGTCGCGCAGGCGGTAGCGGAGCACGTTCGCGGGCGCGACGCGCGGGTGATTCGTCTGGCTTTGGCACCCGGTGTGACTCTGGCCACGCTGATGATTCTGCCGTTCCTCAACGAGTATCCCCTGGCCCAACATCAAGGCGCGTCGCTGATCGTCACGCTCGCTCTGGTCATCGGTTTGCCGGCGGTATCGTCGACGATGCGGCGTCGCGGTTGGTCGCGCATGTATTTCGTTGCGTTTGTCTGCGTGACCACGATGGCAGCGGGCGTGGGACTCTACCTGCTCCGCCCGGACCTCTTTAATCGTGTCCTGGTCGGGTTGTTTCCATCTTCGCCCGGCTCCGCGGCGAAAACGGTCAGTGAGGTCAGGTCACTGTTCTGGTTCAACGGCCAAGGGACCGTGCGTCCG
Organism: uncultured Phycisphaeraceae bacterium; assembly: GCA_964637715.1. Taxonomy (GTDB): domain Bacteria; phylum Planctomycetota; class Phycisphaerae; order UBA1845; family UBA1845; genus CAZWWW01. The sequence continues at coordinate 1,237 of CAZWWW010000294.1, forward strand.
GCGTGGATGATCTTCGCAACAGGATTTCCGCTGGCGACGGTTGGTCTCCTCATTGTGGCACGCCGCGTGTGGCATCGGGCCCGCGCGCGCGATGTGCTGCTGCTGGTATGGTCCGGTGCGGTATTCGTGGCCATGCTCGGGCAGATGCGGTTTGGCTACTACGCCGCGGTCAACGTGGCTCTTCTTTCAGCAATCGCGTGTATCGCCGCGATTGATCACGCGCAGATCATACCGGCGTGGTTGCTGCGTGACGGCGTGCTGGAGGCAAACGGAGTCGATGCCGTTACTCCAGCCACGCGATCCAAGCACAACGAGCAGCGTAGGAAAAACGACCTGATCGGCGCCCGACCGTCTCGGTGGCAAGGGTTTATGCTGCTGCTATGGTTACTCGGTATCGCGGTTGTCCCGCCGGCGTATGCGTTGAGCCGCGCGGTCGGGACGTACACCGGGCCCAGCGATGCTTGGATGCAAGCACTCGAATGGATGCGCGATGAGACCCCTGAGCCGTTCGGTGACTCGGATGCCTTTTTCGACGTACCGCGCGACACACGCCCACCCAAACCATTCGCCTATCCCGACTCAGCCTACGGCGTGATGTGTTGGTGGGACTACGGCTACTGGGTCACCGGCGTCGCGCGGCGCATTCCGAGCGCGAACCCCACGCAGCACGGCGCGACACAAGCCGGCAGGTTCTACACCGCGACCCGGGAAACCGATGCCCTCAAGATCCTCCGGCCAATGGGGGCCCGGTACGTGTTGGTTGACCGTACAATGCCCATGCTCCCCACTGGACATTCCGAATCGATCACCGGGAAACTCGGCGCGATGACCCTGTGGGCGAAAGTCGGGACCGATACGTTCTACGAAACCTTCATGCACACCGACGAGACCGGCACGCTCCGACCAATCACGCTCTATTACCCCGCCTATTTCCAAACGATGTGCGTTCGCATGTTCTTGTACGGCGGAGCACCGGTCACGCCGAAAGGTCCGTTTCAGGTCGTATTCTTCACCGAGATTGCCGATCGTGCGGACGTCCGACATAAACGAATCGACGACATACAGACGTTCGACAGCTACGAACGAGCGGCGGAGCTCATCGCACGCTCACGTGGGAAAGGCGTTGCGCTTGTAAGCGATGATCCGACCCGGAGTTGTGTACCGCTCAAGCCACTTGAACATATCCGACTTGTTTTCGATTCCTCATCGAGTGGACCGATCAACGGAAAAAACGTGGGTGACGTCCGTGTGTTCGAAGTCGACAAGGTCGGTTCAGATCTTCAACCCGGCGACGCCGAATGATTCTCCTCGCTTCGTTGGGGGGCACCAACATTTCGTTGCGGGGCGCCGACGTCAAGCGCAAAATACATCGCCAGAAACGGCCCCCACAGCAGGATGCCCTCTTGCGGCTGCAATACGTGATAGCGTTTGCCCCAACCGGTTTCAATCCAGAACGCCCCGGCGGCGCCGCATCGTCTCAACACCAGCCAAGCGTCGTCTCGCGGCAGAACGCTTATGCGGCCTGTCACTACGCCGAGCCATCCTGTCACCACGATAAGCCCAAACACGATCATCGCGGGCGATGTCACCAGTGCGCGAAAGCCGGATCCACCCGCCGATCGGGTGACGTTCATGACGGAGGCGCCGGTAGTCGGTCGACCAACAGACCCGCCTGACGCTCCGGTCGCCTGTTGTTCAACGCACTCTCTAGAGCCTGCATTGTCGCCAGAGGTCTTCGTCGCTTGCGCGAGATAGATCAACACAACGCCGAATCCCGCCCCCAGTAGATTGAGCGTTACATCGTTGATGTCGAAATAGGTCGACCAATGCCGATGCAGAACGAGGTATTGATACCCTTCATCCGTCACGCCAAGCATGGTCGCAAGGACGACGGTCTCGCCGAACCGTCGTGTCAGCGGATAGAGAAGACCCGCCATGATGGCGTATTGCGGAAAGTGGATCATCTCCACGTTCATGACGAACAGGGTATTGAAGCAGGCGATCGCCCCGGCCAGTGTGATACCCCCGATGACCGCCGCGCGTATCGGCTGGCGGCTGCGCCGGATCCTCCGCACGCTCCATACGCCCGTGATGATGGCCGCGAGGAGCCCGACGTATCGGTTCAGATCGTTCCAACGATCGCGATTGAGCTTGTCCTGCACCCAATAGGCCAGTTCCTGCGTCACATCGTGGCCGATGGTACCGATCACGAAGTAGACCACCGCGATCGCGAAGGCGATGCGGCGATAACGAGATAGCCAATTTAGCAGGTGGATCATAGCGATAGGTCGATAGCGCGGTGCGTGCGTGGAGAAATGAAACCGGGCTCCTTCCTCACCGGCACCATCCCCAACGATGTGCGGGCTGTCTCACAGATTCTCAACAAACAAAGAGCGACGCCGCAGGGCACGCATGCGTGATCGAATAGCCTCGGTCACTTTTTCCGGTTCGCTGATGCCCTCAATGAGCAGCGCGTTGTCTGTCGCATCGGTGGACATGATCGCGACGGTGCCTAACCCGAAGATACGGTCGAGCATGCTCTTGTGCATACCCACGTCGTCCACGCGAATCAATTCAGTCTGGTCGGTCGTGCGGCTGAGTATGCCGCGCTCGATGAACAGTCGCTCCGTGGTCAATCGATAATGGCACCCGAGTATGCCCAGCGCGATGCGCCCTACCACCCACGCCCCGGACAACAACACGATCACGAGGACGACCAAAAAGACATGCCAGCTTGTAAGAGCCTCTATGGTCGATGCGAGAATACCGAGCAACACCGCCACCGCAACGTTGCCCAGAATCCACAACATGATCCGCCCGGCGAAGTGCTTCCAGCTCGTCCGCCCCGACCAGATGTCGGTTTCCGGTTCGCGATCGCCCGCGTCCGTCGCCTTTGAACGCAATCGATCGGCGGGGTGAATTGGCAACGCCCCGCTCGCTTCGCTCGTGGCAAGTCGTGACCGATCAGTGGGCGCTACGTTTCGCAGACCGTCGGGCTCACCGGCTGGTTCATCCCCCAACGCGATGTCGTCGTCGTTGGGCACATCGGATTGACCGCCCTGCTCCGCTCCGTGTTCATCCGCCGCCATGGCCATATCCCCGATTCCTCAAGATGCACCGCCCCGAATCGCAGCGCCGATTATAGGTTCTTTCCAGCCGGCTGCACTGCTTCAACACCTCGACGGTATACCAGGTTGATTAAGAACGCCAAGCGCCGTGCACGGGCGCGGCACTTCGCCGGTTCGAACTAGCCTAGAGTTTTGCACTTTTTGCGAGCCTCATCGCGGCTCCGTCGTTTGTTAAAGAAAAGGCCACCTGCCGATATTCTGGATAGTGGAAACGGATTTCCAGAACTCGTGGCAGGAGGCCTATGCGATGAACCTTACATCGACCATG
>CAZWWW010000295.1:0-4624 GCA_964637715.1 uncultured Phycisphaeraceae bacterium
AATAACAGACAATGCTGTAGTGCTTTTTCACACCTTGTTTTTTGGGTGGCATGGGCAAACTTGTTTGCCCGTGACGGCCCCCGGAACCGCACGGGCAAGCTGCTGCTTGCCCATGCCACCCACGACGAACCCTAAGAATAAGCTGTGACGCTACACGAGCTGTAAAGCGAGGCCATTAGCGGGCAAGACAGAGATTCGACCGCTGCGTAACCAATAATGCTTGCTCTATATCGGCGCGGGCGCGGTTGAGCAACCCCGATCCTTCGGATACGGTTCATCCGCTGATGGACGATATACCAACAATGATTGAGCTGGACGAAGCGCTGACCCTGGTGCTCGAGCGCGTTACACCCGGCTCGACCGAGGAGGTGCCCCTGGCGGACGCGCTGTTTCGTACGCTGGCACACCCGGTATGCACGGACATCGACGACCCGCCGTTTGATCGTTCGGTGATGGACGGGTTTGCGGTTCGTGCGTCGGATGTTTCAGGCGGGCCCGTTACGCTCAGGATCGTCGGTGAAGTGCCGGCGGGTAGTGTGTGGAAGGGGCAACTGAACGAGGGGCAGGCCGTTCGCATCAACACCGGGGCCCCTATTCCGCCCGGTGCGGATGCGGTCGTTCGGGTCGAACTGACTGAGGTGGCCCCGGAGGGGAAGACCGTACGAACGAAGGCCGCGGTCGCGGGGGGCACGTTCATCACCCGGCGTGCGGCCCATGTCTCTGCCGGTGATACCGTCTTGACCGCCGGAACGGTTCTAACGCCCGGCGCGGTCGGCGTCGCCGCTGCCGCGGGGGCAACAAGACTGCACGTCTACCGCCGCCCTCGCGTGGCCCTGATCGCAACGGGTAACGAATTGGTTGACGCGGGCACCACACCGCAGATGGGGCAGATCCGCAACTCGAACCAGAGTCAGCTCGACGCACTCGTACGGACGGCCGAGGCGAAGCCGCTCGGGTTGAGCACGGCCCGGGACGACCGGGAGGCGCTGGCCGAGCGGATTCGAGAGGGGTTACGAGCTGACGTGCTCTGCCTGACAGGCGGTGTGTCGATGGGTTCGTTCGACTTCGTGCCCGAAGCACTGGTGGCCTGTGGCGTGACCCTTCGATTCCGCAAGGTCGCGATCAAACCCGGTCGACCCATCATCTTCGGTACAACGCCGACGGGCACGCTTGTGTTCGCGCTGCCCGGCAACCCGGTCAGTGCAGCCGTGGGGTTCGAGCTGTTGGTTCGACCCGCGCTTGGGCGGCTTCAAGGACGCCTGAACGTCAAACCGAAATGGATGCGGGCTACGCTGCGCGGATCAATACCGGTGACAACGACGCGGCGCACGTTCAAACCGGGATGCGCGGGCGTGGACGAAACGGGGTCGTGGCAGGTGGTGCCTACGAAGTGGTTCGGTTCGGGAGATGTGTTCGGGCTGGGATCGGCGAATGCGTTCATCATGCGCCCGCCCGGCGCTGCGGCGGTCGAATCCGGTGATGAGGTGAGTACGCTGTTGTTGCCGACCTTAACCCAATGACCCGTAAGACGATCAACGCCTCCCGCCGTCGCGCACCGAAGACGGACAGCTCCTGTCCGGACGTGGGCCTGCGCATCGAGCGGCATCGGACATTGTTCGGGCTCATTCTGCTTTCGTTGCTGCTGGAGAGTCTCATCTTCGCGCCCATCAGCGTGTGGCCTTTAGCGTTTGTGTGTCTGGTTCCGTGGTTGATCGTCGTCGGCGCCTCCCGCAGCGCGCCGCGCGTCTACTTCCACAGCTTTGTATTCGGTCTGTTGTTCGCGCTAATCAACATGCGCTGGCTTCGCCACGCGACCTTTCCGGGCTACCTCGCGCTGTCTGTATACCTGGCTGCCTACCTACCCCTGATCGCCTGCCCGCTGCGCCACATGGTCCGCCGCCGGCGCTGGCCGTTGGCGCTGACGCTGCCGATCATCTGGACCGGATCGGAGATGGCACGGGCCGTATTCCTTTCAGGGTTTCCGTGGTTTTTTCTTTCACACAGTCAGTACCGGTTTCTTTCGTTTATTCAGATTAGCGACGTGTTCGGTGCGTACGGGGTGAGTTTTGTCGTTGCGGCAGTCAACGGCGCTCTGGCGGACATGGTATTCGCCTACGGGCGTCGTCGCCGTGAAAACCGACCGTGGATGCGCGTTCTGCGCGACACGCGCGTGAGCGTTTCCTTCGCTGCGTGTCTGTTCGTTGCGAGCATCGTATACGGCCAGGTGCAGTTGCACAGGGAAACGATTTCACAAGGACCGAAGATCGCGGTACTCCAAGGCGACTTCCTCATCCGCGTCACCAAGGACGAGATTGACGACAACGAAAAGCGGCGGATCTACTTTGCCATGCTGGATAAAGCCAAAGCGGAGCACGCCGATCTGTACCTGCTGCCCGAAACACCGTGGATAACCTACCTGAACGCCGAAGCGCGAAAGTATTGGGTACGGTCGCGCGAGGATTTCAAACGCTTCCGCAACTTCTGTGTTCGTAACCACGCCTATCTGGTAACGGGTAGTGCTTCGATGATTGAAACGCCCTACGAACTGCTCGCCCAGCAACGGCGCTATAACTCCGCCATGGTGTTCAGACCCGACGGCGGCGAACCGGGTCGATACGACAAGATCCACTTGGTTTATTTTGGTGAGATTGTACCCTTTCGCTTCGGACGACTGCGACCGATTTACCTGTGGCTAAACAGCCTCATGCCGTTCACCGGGCCGGAAGGTCAGCAGGAGTACTCACTCTTTCGCGGTGAGTCGTTTCGCGTATTCACGATGCAACCCGCCTCTCTGCCCGGGCGAACTGTTCGATTTGGTATTCCGATATGCTATGAAGACGTAATGCCGTACGTCAGCCGCGCGTTTGTCAGTGGCGGAGGCAACGTCAAACGTGCGGACGTGCTATTGAACATCAGTAACGACGGATGGTTCGGTCGAGAGGCGCAGCAAGCCCAACACCTGGCCATCAGTGTGTTTCGAGCGATCGAGAACAGGGTGGGCGTCGCCCGCGCGGTCAATACCGGCATGAGCGCGTTTATCGAACCGGACGGGCGCATTCACGATGAGGTACACGGCGATCCCGCAAACGGTTGGCCCGCCAACAGCGGATACGCCGTGGCGCGCCTGGGCGTTGATAGTCGATACAGTATCTATTCGCGCTATGGAGATTGGTTCGCATGGGGTTGCGCCGCGGTCTGGGGCATCCTTTTTTTCGACTACTGGATCATCCGCGTACGGGAACAGGTTCATGGATGAACGATTACCAGCATACCCGGTTCCGTCGGGCGATCAGTTGCGACGTAATTCTACACCTATGGGGCTGAGTCTACGGCGTGTGCGCCACCACCTCCCGTGTACGCCCTACCGACCTCGGTGCGCGCAACATCAACCTCTTCGAGCGTGCCATCGACTACGGAAAACCTCGTATCGCCATTTCTGTTACTTCGACCACATCGTCGGTTCGGCTAGGTTTCAGAACATCGAACGTTCGCGCAGGCTGAAGCCTGCGGCTCGGGCGGGCGTGGGCATTGCGAAACACCCTGCTTGTTGGTTCGTGCCGACTCGGCGCTGTTGGTTGACGACCGTGCTTGTTGTAGCGGCGTCGGTTTCGACCGGCTGCGTCTCGGCGCCCTCCTCACCGGCCAATGGATTCGTCGACCGCGTGGCGCTGCGGCGCGAGGCACTCGCCAATCTGGAAGTAGCTATCGGTTTTCGGCAAAACCCGGTGGTTCGTGTCGAGGCGATTGAGGCGATGCAGGCGAGCGGTGAAGACGGCACGCGACCCTGGATTCGAACGGCGCTGACGGACGAACACCCCGCGGTACGTTTTGCAGCCTGTGTTGCCACCGGCGTGCTGCGCGACGCGGACGCCCAACCCGCGCTACGTTCATTGACCACGGATCGTGATGCCCGAGTGCGCATGGCTGCCTGTTTTGCGTTGCATCGGATGGGTGACCACAGATGCTCAGGGGCGATGCCGAAAGCCCTGCTCGAGGATAGGGACGCCACCGTTCGGCGTAACGCCGCGCTACTGCTCGGATTGCTCGATGAACCCGGGGCGATCAAGGTGTTGGCCCGGGCGATGAAAGACCGCGACGAAGGGGTGCGCCATCACGTGCTCGAAGCCCTGACCCGGTTGGGAAACCACGATGCAGCGCAAGAGCTTTTGTTTATGACCAACGCCGGGGTCGGTTCGGAAGAGGTTTTTGCGATTACCGCACTGGCGTCGACACGAAACCCTGCTTATTTTGACACCTTTGCATACAAGCTCGCTACCGCACCCCATGTGGAAACGCAGCTCGCAGCCGCCCGTGGTTTGGGGTGGCTCGGAGATGACCGCGGTTTTGAGCTCGCGCTGCGGTCACTCCGTTATGATCGAACCCGGCAGGATCCCAACGATCCGCCGGGCGATCAGATCCTTCGTGTTCGACAACTAGCCGCCGGGGCGCTGGGCGCGATAGGGAGACCTCAGGCCCTTGCTGTCTTGGCACGCATCATGCGTCAGGAATCCGACCCGCGCATGCAAGTATCAGCCGCCAAAGCGATCCTCGAAATCCTCCGCGCGAATAGTACTATACCACCCACGTGGTGAAACTGCGGTTTGTTCGCGTTGGGCGGCGTTGG
>CAZWWW010000296.1:0-4621 GCA_964637715.1 uncultured Phycisphaeraceae bacterium
TCTTGTTGATCGGCGACAAGGTCGTAAACCATGCGCTGTGTGGTTTCGAGATTGAAACCGATCTCGGGTCTGCCTGGAAATCGCTGACCTCGTTACCGTTCGTATTCGCCGCGTGGGCGGTGCCGTCACAGAGCGCCGTCGATCGGAACAAGCTGGCCCGGCGGCTTTCCGCAGCGCGAGACGCGGGGGTCGTCTCCGCGGAAATGATCGCGGCGGACTTTGGACCAGGACTGGGCTGGCCGGTGACCCTCGCCAAGCGGTACTTGACGAGACGCCTGTGTTTCGAGCTCGGCGCGCGGCAGCGGCTGGGCATGGCCCGGTTTCTCGAGCTCGCCAAGCGCAGGGGCATCGTCGCCCCGACACAGGAGTTGACCTACGCATGACGCCGTCCAGCACAACAAACGCAGCGACGTCCGCGCAAGCAGTAGTCGCCCCGGGCCGCATCACGGAGACCGAAGCGCTCGAAATGTATCGGGAGGGCTCGATTCACGAGCTGGGGCGCCTTGCCCACGCTGAGACAATGCGTCTTCATCCGGAGCCCTACCGCACCTATGTCGTGGATCGCAACATCAATTACGCGAACTACTGCACCGCGAAATGCATATTCTGCAACTTCAAAGCCGACCCGCCGGGCATGAACACGGGTCGCAAGGACCTGCCCGATGGATACGTGCTGTCATTCCAGCAGATAGGGAAAAAGATAGAGGAGTTGCTCGACATCGGCGGTACTCAAGTGCTTTTGCAGGGTGGGTTGGTGCCGGCAAACCTACTCCCGTTTTCCTGGTACCTCGACCTCATGCGGTTTATCAAACGCGAGTACCCCGGCATCCACGTCCACGCGTTCAGCCCGCCGGAGATTCACGCGTTTCACGAAATGTTCGATCTGAGCGTGCGTGAGGTGCTGCTTCGACTGCGCGACGCCGGTCTTGATTCGATTCCCGGCGGCGGGGCGGAGATTCTGGTCGACCGCGTTCGAGACCGCATCGCACAGGGCAAGACCACGACCCAACAATACCTTCATGTCATGCGCCAGGCCCATCTTATCGGCATGCGCTGCAGCATCACCATGATGTTCGGGCATATCGAGACCATCGAAGAGCGCATCGAGCACCTGAGATTGATCCGCGACCTTCAAGATGAGACGGGTGGATTCACCGCGTTTATCGCGTGGACGTTTCAGCCGGGAGGCACCCCGCTTGGTCGCGTGAAACAGCGCCCCGCTGATGAAGTCGCGGAGCCTGACGGCGTTCATCTTTGCCTTGCCGATGCCCACGAGCACCTCAAAATGACTGCCGTGGCTCGTTGTTATTTAGACAATATCCACAACATACAGTCAAGCTGGGTAACCCAAGGGCCAAAAATTGGGCAAATCGTCTTGTTTTTCGGTGCGAACGACATGGGTTCGGTGATGATGGAAGAAAATGTCGTTTCTGCTGCCGGAACCACCTATCGATTGAACGAAATCCAGATCCGACAGGCAATTAGCGACGCCGGATGGGTGCCGAAAAAACGAAATTTCTACTACGAATTGATCGACTAGGCACGGTTTTGCGGTTTGGTCCAGGGATCGCCGCTAAAGCTGTACCGTTCGAGCCGCCCCCGGGGACCCGGTTTACCGATAACTTACCGTCCGATTTTTTTCTGGTAAGTTCAGCCCAAAGCGGTTAGTATGGGGACTTCGGCTTTGTGGCGGTTGCGGTTTAACGTTCAGGTAATATAGGTATTATTGGCGTTTGCGCGGTACTTGTGTTTCATCATCGTCACGTTTGGCGGTGTTCCCGGCGCAATTGCGGTATAAGGCGAACGCCACACAATCAGCCCGTCGGTGTGTTCTCTCTTAGCGGCGATCGCCCTTTTCTATGCGGTCCGGTTCTACCGCCAGGGAGGCAGAATGGCTGACGGATTACACCGCCGGTTCTTGAATCGGGGGGATAAGGACGTCACCAGATATGGAATGGGACGCGATTTGGAAGCGTGCTCGTGGTGATCTGGCTATCACCACGGAACACGGCGACGGGGACGTGTTCCTCTGGGAACATAGCAGCCGCGTAGCCACCGTGGCACAGCGAATCCTCTTGCTCGACGAAGTTCGAGTGCACGACCCGGATGAAGCGGCGGTTATCGCGGCGGCGCTTTACCACGATGCGGCGTGGGCGATTCGGTGTCGCGACGGGGAGATCGATCGCACCGAGATTCTCTTGTCTCCCATCAATGACACAGCCGCCGAGCAAGCAGCGGCGCTCCTTGAGGAGCGTTTGGCCGACGTGCTTCCACCGGGTAGCCTGGAACGGGCTGCACGCGCCATTCGCCTGATGCACGAGCGTGAGCCCCAGGCGATCGAAGCCCAGGTTGTGTCTGAGGCGAATAACCTCGAAGAGTTCGGCCTGTTGTCTTTGTGGCCTTCCATCAGACGGGGGATGGTCGAAGGCAAGGGCATTCAGGCGGTTATCGAATCGTGGCGGCGAAAGAAGGAATACCATTTTTGGACAGCGCGTCTGCGAGATTCCTTCCGCTTTGACGCGGTGCGGCATCTCGCCAACGCACGCCTTCAAACGCTCGAACGTTTCATGGTAGAACTTGACGAGCAGTTTACCGGTGCCGACATACCCTGCTCCGCGGAACCGAATCTAAAACCCCCTGACGCAAAAAGCTCCAGAGCCTCTCGATCATAAACGGCGTCAAGCACCAACGCAGCGTGCGATCGTGCCCAATCCCGTACGACACTTGCCGGACCGTTCCGGGGGGACCGGGCTTTACTGACTAAGGCCGAACCGGCGGGCGGCGTTCGTCACGAATACGGATTCGTCGTAGCGAAGCATGCCCACGTCGCGCTTGAAGCCCGTAGCGCTGATGCGCGGGCGACGTCCCAGGTGTTCGGCCATCAACCAGCGCGGCATGTCGGCCCCGGCATGAATCGCCAGCGGTGCCCCGCCGCCGAACCTCGGATTGATCTCGATAACGCGAATGCGTCCGCGCGGCGTCACCATGCACTGGACGGTAATCACCCCGCAGGCTCCGTGGAGCGCCTCCGCCACGCGCATCCCCACTGCGACAATCTCCGGGTCCTTGACCACGATGGCTTTGCTGACTTCGCCCGATCGGACTTCGATCCGGCGGCGCGGCACGGCGCAGCGAGGCGTGCCGTCGAGCCCGGTATACACGTCGAGTGTGTGCTCGATGCCGCCGACGAATTCCTGTACGATCGGATCTTTGACCAGCGGTCCAAACGTTCTTAGTTCCTCCCGGTTGTGAATCTTGTAATTCCCTTTCGCGGCGCTACCGGCCAGCGGCTTCATAAAATACGGAAAGCGGTGGTTCTTCCGTTCCATAAGATCGGCCCAGCGCCAGGTGCGCGGCGTATCAATCCCCGCCGCCGTGAGTGCCTCATAGGTCGCCATCTTGTCCCGGCAGATGCGCACCACGCGCTCGGTTGAAACCACCGCCCGGCATCCTAGATCGGCAAATCGTTCGACCGAACCCGCCAGCGCGCCGAGCTCCAAGTCGAGCAGCGGAATGAGCATGTCGATACGGTGTTTCTTAACCAATGCGCAGAGGGCTTCGATGTAGCACCCGGAATCGATGGCGGGCACCACATGAGCCCGATCCACGCGGTACATGGCCGGGGCACGCCAGTTGGCGTCGGCTCCGTGGATCGTCAGGTCGATACCGAGTTTATCTCCCGCCCGTCGAAAAGCGTTCAACAACTCAATCCGCCGGCCTACGCAGGTCAGGAGGATTCGCAACGATGCGCCACGAACTCGTTTCTTGTTGCTCATAGGGATACTCGGTCTCGGGCCCGCCGACCCACTTGTCGGTGCCTCGTCGGTGGATACGCTGTCTGCTTATGGATGCCGTCATCGTAAGCGTGGGCACTGAACTGGTCATCGGTCAATGTGTCGATACCAATGCAGCCTGGCTTGCAGCCGCGCTAACGCGATTGGGAGCAACCGTTGTTCGGCACGAAACCACCGGCGACGACCCCACGGCGCTGCCCCTGGCGATTCGGTCGGCGCGCGACCTCGCTGATCTTGTGGTGATTACCGGGGGGCTGGGTCCGACCCCGGACGATCTTACCAGGACTGGCATCGCCGAGGCGCTTGGTGTCCGTTTGAAGGAGAACCCGGACGCGCTGGAAACGCTGCGGGCGTTCTTTGCGCGGTTGCGGCGAGCGATGCCGGACTCCAACCGGCGGCAGGCGTTGATTCCCGACGGATGCGATATGCTGCCGAATCCGCACGGGACAGCGCCTGGTATCTCATGCCGGGACGGAACGAGGTGGCTCGTGGCGCTGCCCGGTGTGCCGTCCGAAATGCGATCCATGTTTGAGGCGTCGGTCGGTCCCGAGATTCGGCGCCTGACAGGTGGCGCCTGCGTGGCTGAAACACGTCTACTGTGCTACGGGATCAGTGAGGCGAGGCTCGGGGAGACGCTGGCCGATCTGATGGTTCGCGGGCGGAATCCGTCGGTCGGCACGACGGCGAACGGTGGGGTCTTGAGCGTGCGTATCGTAGCGCATGGACCGAACACGGATGGAGCCCGTGCTTTGGCGGATGGGGATGCACGGGAAGTCCGGCGGCGCGTCGGTGACGCCGTGTTCGGATCGGACAGCGACACGCTTGGT
>CAZWWW010000297.1:0-4602 GCA_964637715.1 uncultured Phycisphaeraceae bacterium
CGAGGACAAGATCAGCAACGTTCCCAAGCTGGTACCGATTCTTGAAAAGGTATCCAAGGCCAAGCGCCCGCTGCTCATCATCGCCGAGGATGTCGAGGGTGAGGCGCTGGCGACGCTCGTTGTGAACAAGCTGCGCGGTATTGTGGACGTCTGCGCGGTGAAGGCACCGGGATACGGTGACCGGCGCAAGGCCATGCTTGGGGATATCGCAGTGCTTACCGGTGCGACGCCGATCATGAAGGACATGGGCGTCGATCTGGAGAAGACGTCGATCGCTGACCTTGGTCAGGCGAAGAAGGTGCATATCGACGCCAACAACACGGTGATCGTAGAGGGTGCAGGAAAGAGCAGCGCCATTCAGGGTCGGATCAAGGAAATCGCCGCTGAGATTGATATGACGACCTCCGATTACGATCGGGAGAAGCTCGAGGAGCGTCGTGCCAAGCTGGTGGGCGGCGTGGCTCAGGTTCAAGTGGGTGCTGCGTCCGAGACGGAGTTGAAAGAGAAAAAGGCGCGGATCGAGGACGCGCTCCATGCGACCCGCGCGGCCCTGGAAGAGGGTATCGTGTGTGGCGGCGGGGTGGCGTTGGTGCGGAGCACTACGGCGCTGGACAAGCTCAAGCTGTCGGGCGACGAAAAGACGGGTGCGAACATCCTGCGTGACGCCCTGGCGGCACCGTTGCGTCAGATCGCGGCCAATGCCGGATACAATCCGGGGGTCGTGCTCCACAAGGTCCTGGAGAAAAACGGTGCGTTCGGGTTCAATGCGGATACCGGCGAGTATACGGATCTCGTCAAAGACGGGGTGATCGACCCGACCAAGGTCGTGCGCTGTGCGTTGGAAAACGCATCGAGCGTGGCCCGCATCCTGTTGAGCACCGACGTGTGCATTACCGAAAAGCCCAAGGACGACGACGACGACGCTGCTCATGCGAACATGGACGATGGTATGGATTACTAATCGCGCTGCGCGCTATCGCCGGCGTGTCGAGTGCGATGCGCGGGTCGAGAACGTGGGCGCTGGGAATACCCCGGGCGGGTTACCCGGTGGCCTATAAGGATGGAGTGAGGTCGGTTGGATCGATAAAGAGGTTCAACCGGTAACGCGTAACAGTGATCGCTCGGAACGCGGTGGATGTTCTTCGAGCGACGGAGATAAGCGAAATGTCAACGGAGATGAGGTAACTATGGCAACGGCGACCGCTACCAAGAAGAAGATCAAGTTTCGTCCGCTGGACGACCGTGTACTTGTTGAACCGATCGAGGCTGAGGAAAAGACAACCGGCGGCATCGTGCTGCCGGACACCGCCCGCGAAAAACCTCAGCGGGGTGTTGTCATCAGCAAAGGACCGGGCAAGCTGCTCGATGACGGAAACCGCGGCGAGATGGACGTCAACCTCGGCGACGAGGTCGTCTACGGGAAGTATTCCGGCACCGAGATTGAGTATGCCGGCGGTCAGCTCGTCGTCCTGCGTGAAGGCGACATTCTCGGCATCGTTCAGTAGGCGGCTGCAGTCAGATGGGCAGCGCACCGCCGAGGGTGCGCGTTCCGGTACGATGTGTATTGATGAAACAAAGAGGGTCAACCGGGCGTTTGTTCGCCGTTGATCGTTGATACGAGGAGGAAATCCACAATGGCCAAGCAGATGATGTTCTCGCAGGACGCCCGCGAGGACCTGCTGGAAGGTGTCACCAAGCTGGCACGAGCCGTCAAGTCGACCATGGGGCCGACCGGGCGGAACGTGCTGCTCCAGAAATCATTCGGCGCACCCCGCGTCACCAAGGACGGCGTATCGGTCAGCAAGGAAGTCGAGCTGCCTCAGCCGTTCGAGAACATGGGGGCCAAGCTCATCAATCAGGTCGCCTCGAAGGCCAGTGACGACGTTGGTGACGGAACCACGGCGGCTACGGTGCTGGCTGAAGCGATCTACCGCGAGGGTTATAAAGCGGTGACAGCCGGTGCGAACCCCATGGCGCTCAAACGCGGCATCGATATCGCCGTCAAGGCAGCCGTCGAGTCGATTGCGTCTTCGTCGACCAAGGTTCGTTCCAACGACGATCTCGCCAAGGTGGCCACCATCTCAGCGAATGGAGATGAAGAGGTCGGGCGGCTCCTGGCCGAGGCGATCGACACCGTGGGCACCGATGGCGTGATCGAAATCGAAGAAGGCAAGTCCTTCGAGACGGAAAAGGAAGTCGTCGAGGGTATGCAGTTCGACAAAGGCTTTCTGTCGCCCTATTTCATGACGGACGCCGGGTCGCTGGAATGTGTGCTGAACGACCCGTCTATTCTAATCTTTGAAAAGAAGATCAGCAATCTGCGCGAGTTTCTTCCACTGCTCGAAACGGTGGCAACAAGCGGTAAGCCGCTCCTTGTGATTGCCGAGGATGTCGAGGGTGAAGCGCTGGCGGGGCTCGTGGTCAACAAGATTCGCGGTGTGCTTACTTGTTGTGCGGTGAAGGCGCCCGGATTCGGTGATCGTCGCAAGGCCATGCTCGGCGACTTGGCCGTGCTGACCGGCGGTACGCTGGTGAGTGAAGACCTGGGTATCAAGCTCGAAAACATTACCACGAAGGAACTCGGCTCAGCCAAGAAAGTCGTTGTCACTAAAGACACGACGACGGTGATCGAAGGGGCTGGTAAGAAGGGCGAGATCAAAGCGCGGTGCGATCAGATTCGCGCACAGATGGAACAGACCACCAGCGACTACGATCGCGAGAAGCTGCAGGAGCGCCTAGCGAAGCTGACCGGCGGCGTGGCTGTGATCCGCGTCGGCGGCGCGACCGAGATTCAGGTCAAAGAGCGCAAGGATCTGGTTGACGATGCATTCCATGCCACGAAAGCGGCGGCTGAGGAGGGCATCGTGCCCGGCGGCGGCGTAGCGTTTTTACGCGCGATTTCAGCGGTTGAAGGCGTCCGGAGCAAGGCACGCGGCGACGAGAAGATCGGCGTGGATTTGATCGCCAAGGCCCTTCGCGCTCCGACGCGGCAGCTCGTCGACAACGCCGGTGGCGAGGGCGAAGTGGTCGTGGAGCAGATTCTCAGCAAGAGCGGCAACTACGGTTACGACGTGCGTCAGGGCGAATACGTCGACATGGTCAAGACGGGTATCATTGACCCGGCGAAGGTCGCGCGCGTGGCCCTTGAAAGTGCGGCCAGCGTATCCGGACTGATGCTCACGACCGAGGTGCTCGTGACCGATTGCAAGGAAGACGACGACGACAAGAACAAGATCGAGAACGCGATTCGTTAGCAGGTCGCTGCAGAGCACCTGCCTTTGTGTGGGCACCGCATAGTATCAATAGAAGAGTGGCGTTAAGCTCGTGGCGTGCTTGTGCGGCGAACTATAATGCGCTGGGGCGCAGGATTGTGCGCGGCGGGGCAGGCTTTCAGGTCTTGCATGGGAATACGGCGGGCCGGGCTTATGTCTGGTCCGATCTGGTGTTCGATGTTGGGACAAGTGCTTCGGTACCTGGGATTCGATGGGTAGCATGGGCGAGCGATAGGTTGCGCGCCAAGACGCTCAAAAAACAGCGGGCAATCGAGTTTGCCCATGGCACGCAAAGAATGAGCTTAGTCGAGGCACAAGGGCAAGCTCTGTTTATTGTGTAGTGGTCGAATCACTGTTTCCTCCGGTTAAGTTGACTCGATACGCCGACACACAATAACAGAGAAAGCTATTGGGGGGCGGGCGGTGACGTCCGCCCCTTGTCGTTACAGGTCACGCGTATCCCTGGGGGGGGGCCGCGTAGGAACAGGTTGGTGAGATGGCGGTGTCTGAAAGGAAACGGGACTACTACGAAGTGCTCGGCGTCGATCGGGACGCCGCTCCCGGGCATATCAAGAAGTCATATCGGCGTCTCGCCCTCAAGTTCCATCCCGACCGCAACTCAGCGGCGGACGCCGAGGAGAAGTTCAAAGAGGCGGCTGAAGCCTATGAGGTGCTTGCCAACCCGGAGAAGCGCGCCAGGTACGATCGCTATGGTCACGCGGGGTTGGGCGGAGCCGGCGTCCACGACTACCAGCACATGCACGTCGAGGACATCTTTTCGATGTTCACCGACATTTTCGACATGGGCAGAGGTGGTGGTCACCGACGATCGCACGGGGCGGATCTACAGACGCAGGTAGAGATCACGCTGCAGGAAGTGCTCACGGGCACGGAGCGCCCGCTGGAGTTCACCCGAAACGATACATGTGACGACTGCGGCGGTAGCGGTGCGGCACCGGGTTCGCAGCGGCAGGCGTGCTCGACGTGCGGTGGCTACGGTCAGGTGGAGCGTTCCGGCGGGCTGGGTGGTTTGTTCGGTCGGGTTATCACGACGTGCCCGGCGTGTCGAGGCCGCGGTTCGACAGTCACCTCTCCTTGCCCGGCCTGTCGGGGTTCGGGACGGGCGGCGAAACGGCGGGGATTGACCATTCATATACCCGCCGGTACTCGCGACGGACAGGCTGGGCGGTGCCGCGGCGTGGGGGAACCGGCGCTCCTCGAAACAGGAGCTGGTCACGGCCCAGGACAGAGCCAGGAGTGCGCCAACAAGCAGCAGGGAGAAAGCGGAACCGCGGAACTTGGGGCTGGCCGACTCGTCTCTCACCAGGAA
>CAZWWW010000298.1:0-4600 GCA_964637715.1 uncultured Phycisphaeraceae bacterium
CGAATCAGCAAAAAGCCGATCGGAATAACGACAAGCGCCGCGATCATACCCACACCGATCAACAGATCGAGACGGCTCGCCATCGAGTGCTGCCAGCGATCCGCGGCCATGCCCACCTGAACATACCCGAGCAACTTCGTCCCGCGTGCGCCCGTGTCGGCGCGACCGCTGATGGGGTACGTGACTTCCAGGAACGAAGAAGTCTTGTTTCCCGGTGCGACCACCACGCGCAGTCCGGGTGGACCTTCATTGCGATGCTCGAAAACCCCGTGGGAGGTTCGTGCCGCTGCGCCGGCATGTGTCGCGGAAGCGATGAGGTTGCGGTCGGCGTCGGAGACCGCAGCGAATACAAGCGGCATGCCGTTCACCGTACGTTTGACCGTCGCACGCACGCGTGCCAGGTCGCCCACTTCCAG
Organism: uncultured Phycisphaeraceae bacterium; assembly: GCA_964637715.1. Lineage (GTDB taxonomy): Bacteria > Planctomycetota > Phycisphaerae > UBA1845 > UBA1845 > CAZWWW01. Next base: position 417 of record CAZWWW010000298.1, read on the forward strand.
TGCCGGGCCAATCGCCTCAGCGAACAATGACGCCGACTGAAGCAGGTGGGTTCGCTGCTCAGTCTCGATCAACCGCCCGCTGTGATAAAGCAGATAGCTCGAGGCCGACGCCGTGACCACGAGCGTCAACAACGCCACAATAATGGTGGCCTTGCATTGAAGACTGCGGATGGTTCTGAGCCAGCGCCCCCGCGCACGTTTCCCTTCGGACCCCACGATGCGTGATCCCGGCGCAGCGGCGGCGACATGTGGTTCGTTTTCCGACAAGACCCTGCCTGACCCTTCGAACAGGCCCGGACCGGCAACCCAAACAATACACCCCGGAGCGGTTGTGGATTGACCCGGTACGCCTGGACATTACAGCTATCGGAACGGCATACCGCGGACTGAATCGGGGCATGGCACGTGACGCAGGCGTCTATACCGGGCGCAACGGGCCGTGATTATGGGACATCCGATGTCGGAGAAACCGGCCTGTTCTGCAGCCAAGGTATAGCCGGTGGTTTGCCCGGCTGGATCAAGGTCTATTCATGTGAAGCGGTCGAATCACTGTTTCATCCAGCGCATCGACTCTGTGCGGCCCTGTGCGACAACAGAGCATGACGCGCAGGCAACCACGATCACTACTTGCCGAGGCGGGGTAACAAAAAACAAAAAAATCTCAGTTTTCCGCTTGACCTTAAAGTTGACTGCAAGGTGTAGGATTGAGGTGAGATGACAAAGAAAACCAACACAGACGAGTTGATGACGATCGGAGAGGTGGCCCGCACGGCTGCGGTGGCGACGCCCACGTTGCGGTATTACGAACAGGAAGGACTCCTCTCGCCGACCACGCGGAGCCGCGCAGGCTACCGCCTTTACGACGCCCAAGCCGTCGAGCAGTTACGGTTTATCCGCTCCGCGCAGGCCGTCGGGTTTACGCTCGACGACATCCGCGCCCTCGGTCGGCTCGAAGGAGAGCGCAGCAAATCTTGCCAGGCGGAAGTGCGCCGACTGCTTGGGCAGCGCCTTGCGGAGGTTAACGAAAAGATGAAAGAACTGAGGCGTGTTCAGCGGACCCTGGGGCAGGCGCTGGACCGTTGCCGGCGCTCGAACGGCGAGTGCAAGGTGCTCAAGGACATCGGCCCCGCTGGAAAAAGAAGGAGATGATGATGGTTACGAGACGATGGACGATTACGGCGTTGGCGTTGGCGGTGCTTGGTGTCGCCACGCTTGGTACGGTGAAGCTCGTAGCGGCCAACACGGATCGGGCGGACTGCCCCGGAAAGATCGTGTGCCCGCAGACGGGTAAGCTCATCTGCCGGGACAAGTGCCCGACGGTCGACAAGAACCGCCCGGATTGTCCCGGTCGAATTATTTGTCCGATCACCGGGAAGTTGGTGTGCAAAGATCGGTGTCCGGCGCTCAGCAAAACCGTGAAAGGCGCGGACACAAAGGTCGTGCCGCCGTGCTGCCGGCGAAAAGGTTAATGAAGACCGGTAGTATCAACGACGACCCTATGGCGGATCACGCCGGACCAACCCGCTTGCCGACGAGACGGGGTCGCCCGGCCTGGCTGCAAACGCTGATCGCCGTTCCGGCGGCGGTGTTGCCACTCTTGCCGAGTTTCTCGTGCCCGGTATGCGTCGCGTCCTATGCGGGCCTGCTTTCTTCGCTCGGTTTGGGCTTTCTACTCACTGATCGAGTGCAGCGGCCGTTGATCGGCGCATTTCTGATTGTTTCAGTGACGAGCGTCGGCTGGGCGGCAAGGCAACACAAAAAGGTCTGGCCGTTTCTATTGGTCTTACTCGGGTCTTCAGCTATCGTGGTTGGGCGTCTCGTGTGGGACGCGGCGCCCCTCTTATACTTCGGTGTTGCGTGCCTCGTTGCGGGTACCGTTTGGAATCTGATAGTAAAGCGACCTCGGCGAGCACTTCAAACGTCGGACGTTGCCCCTCGGGAGAGTCGATGCTTATGAAACTTCAACAATGGTTATTCGTAACCGCCATCGCGGTCGCCACGCTCACCATCGGGTGTGCTACCACCGGTACGACGGTGAAGACCCCGCGGGCTGCGGTGGTCAGTGTGCCCGACGCCATGATCTACATCAACGGCCTGTCGTGACCGTTCTGAGTGTCCAACATAGAGCGCTGGGTCCAGCGTGTAGACGGCGTCGCGCGGGTCAAGACGGATTTGAACAAGGGAGAGGCTTCGGTCTGGTACGAAAAGGGTAAGCGCCCCACCATGCAAGCGATGTGGGAAGCGGTCGTCGCGGTCGGGTATCAGCCGACGAAGATCATCGCGGGCGACACCATCTACGAGGGACCGGAATCCGACTGAGTTTGTGAAAGGATTGGATGGTGAATCATCATCGCACCACACGATGGCTGCGCATCGTGGGTTCGGGAACGATACTGTTCGGCATCGGTGGGTGTCTCGGACCGAATCCGGGTTTTTTCATCAGCACTTCGGCGGCCAATGCGAGCATCTTCACGCTCGTTAATTCGTTTCTGGGCAACCTCCTTTCACTGGGTGGGGGGTAGCCGATGCGGGCGGATTATCGATGGTCCCACGGCGGCGCGTGTATGGTGGCAGGGGCGGTCATCGCCTGGTGCGCGACGGGAACCGCTGTGGCGGGTGGAATCAACACGAACCTGGCGCTAACGCCTCCCAAAGGCGGCAGCATCCTGCGTCTGCAATACAGTTATGTCGAAGCCGACGGACGCGGTCCGGTGGAGCAGGTCAACAGCTCGACCGTGACGGGAACCTACGTCTTCGGGGTCGAGCCGAACTTGGCCTTGTTCTTCACCGTGCCCTATGTCAACAAGCAGGTCGACAAGATCGCACCGCAGCGGGGCCGGTTTGAGGAGGCGCACGACGGCGTGGCTGATCTGACGTTTCTGGCGAAGTATCGTTTCTGGCAGAAGGACCCCCGACCCCAGGAAACGCTGCGGTGGGCGGCTCTGGGCGGTCTCAACATCAGAAGCGGCGATTCGGATTTCACCAGTGACAGCTACGATCCGATCATCGGCACGGTATTCAGTTGGCAGAGCGACCGGCGCTGGCTGAATGCCGACCTGTCCTATCAGTTCAATACCGGCGGCGGAGAAAACCGACACGACCAATTTCGCTATAACCTGTCCTACTCCTACCGGTTGTTCCCCAGTGTATACGGATCCGGCAACGTGCATGAGCTGGACGCGGTAGCGGAACTGAATGGCCGGTATAACACCTCCGGTTCGCACGAGGTTTTTCTCTCACCCGGTTTGCAGTTCATCACCGAGCGATGGATTTTCGAGACGTCGCTTCAACTCCCCGTGGTTCAAGAGCTGGACGACACGGAACCGGAGACGGAATACCGCCTCGTTATGGGCTTTCGGTTTCAATGGTAATCGGGATTGACGCCCGGCAGCCCATGTGGAGATAGGGTCGAGCTCTTGTAGAACACACCGCCATCTGGTTCCTGAAGAGCCGTGGCGCGTTCGTACCGGGCGCTCTTCAAGGACTGCCCGGTTATCCCGGCGCCACGTCCAAGCCGGAGGATCGCGATGCCCCGCGGCGCTGGCGTTATTCGCGACGATCCCTGATAGTTCTGGTAGATGAAGATATGCCACGTCATCACACGGCTCATCATCGGCGGTGCTCAGGAAAACACCTTGCTCACATGCCGCGGGCTTTCAGAGCGAGGTCATAACGTCACGCTTGTCGCCGGACCTGAGACCGGTCCCGAGGGCTCGCTGTGGGATCAAACGGACGGTGCGCCGTTCTCAACGATCAAACTCGATTCGTTACGTCGCGCCGTTCATCCCTTGAATGATCTTCGCGCGCTCCGCGCGTTGCGCGCCCTGTTTGCAGAACTTCAGCCGCATGTCGTTCACGCGCACAGCAGCAAGGCGGGCATCCTCGCGCGTCAGGCGGCTGCCGACGTCGGCGTGCCGGTGATCGTTCACACAATCCACGGCATGAGTTTCAATCGGACACAGGGCCCGTTCGTGAGACGGTTCTACACGTTTCTTGAACGACGGGCGGCTTCCACCACCACCGCCTTCATCACCGTCGCGGACGCCATGATCGAACAGGCGGTGACGGCACGCCTTGCGCCGCGTGATCGGTTCACGACCATTCACTCCGGTATGGACATGAATGCGTTCGTGCCCGATCCGCACGCACGCGCGACCGTTCGTTCTGGATGGGGCGTTGGCGAT
>CAZWWW010000299.1:0-4594 GCA_964637715.1 uncultured Phycisphaeraceae bacterium
TGGGCGCCATTGTGTTGCTTCCTGAGGGGTTTGACGAGCACCCTGAAGCGCACTATCCGCTCGTCGTCAACCACGGTCACTTTGAACGAACGTTCGACGAGTTTCGCCCCGAACCGCCCGATCCCGATCTCAAACCGGACTACAGCGCCCGCTTTGACGTGCACGGGTATAACCGGATTAAGCAAGAATACGCCCATGCGTTCTATAAGGAATGGACCGGGCCGGATTTCCCACGCATGTTGATCGTCAAGATCCAACACGCCAATCCCTATTACGATGATTCGTACGCCGTCAACTCCGCCAATCTCGGGCCCTACGGCGACGCCATCATGTACGAACTGTTGCCCTATGTGGAAAAGAATTTTCGCGGCCTCGGCGAAGGATGGGCTCGGTTTACCTACGGCGGATCAACCGGCGGCTGGGAAGCACTGGCGGTGCAGGTGTTCTACCCCGAGGCATTCAACGGGTGCTTCGTTGCCTGTCCCGATCCCATAGATTTTCGCGCGTATGAGCAGGTGAACATTTATGAGGATAACAACGCCTACTACACCGAAGGGCCTTGGGTGCGCGTGCCAAGACCCTCGCACCGGAACTGGCTGGGTATGATTTCCAGTACGGTCGAGCAATCCAATCGATTGGAACTGGTGTTGGGAACGCACTCGCGGTCCGGGGGGCAGTGGGATATATGGGAAGCGGTATACGGACCAGTGGGTCCGGATGGATATCCGAAGCGCATATGGGACAGACTCACAGGAACAATCGATCATACCGTGGCCGGGTACTGGCGCGATCATTACGACCTGCGCTACATCATGGAGCGCGACTGGAACACGCTGGGACCGAAACTCAAGGGAAAGATTCACATCTATTGTGGAACGATGGACAATTACTATCTGAATAACGCGGTATACTTGATGGATAAGTTTCTCTCACATACCACCGATCCGCCGTACGGCGGCATTGTGGATTATGGTGATCGAGACGAGCACTGCTGGAACGGAGACCACGAGCGCCCCAACGCGCTGTCCCGGCTACGCTATCATCAAATGTACGTTAGCCGGATCGTAAAACAAATGGAACAAACGGCACCGAAGGGTGCCGATCTGTCAAGCTGGCGATATTAAAGCGAGGGGTATGTGAATGTGTAACTCCAAATGCACTGGATGAGTATCTATCGCCTCGCAACACTGATCTACGTCAAAAGGGAACGATCGAACAATGTCCTGGTGCCCTGCGGTAAAACATGGACGTCTTGCGTACCACCGGCTGAACGTTTGCGCGCATTGCTTTGTGCTTCTGGTGGGTTCGGTCGCTGCCCTTGCTGGTGGCGATCAAGAGAAAGCGAACAGGGTTCCGTCGCGCATCGTTACCATTGGACCCAATGCGGCTGAGGTTATTTGTGCGCTGGGGGCGCGTGACGCGATCGTGGGCGTTGACAGGTATTGCGTATTCCCAAAGACGCTTGCCACGGTACCGCGCGTCGGCGGGCTGTTTGATCCCAATCTTGAACGCATCATAGCCCTGCATCCCGATCTTGTGGTATTGCGTGGGCGGAGTGAGTCGCTCGAAAGATTATGCGCCCGCCTGGGCGTACCGCTATACCACGACCGGACCGAGCGACTGGGACAGATTCCCGAGACGATCAAAACGCTTGGCACGCTGCTGGGACGCAGCGCCCGGGCTGATCGATTGGTGAAACAGTTTCACAACCGCCTGAACGCCGTGCGCGCGCGGGTGGCGGGTCGACCTCAACCGCGCGTTATGCTCACGGTAGCGCGTCAACCCGATCGATTTGCCAACATCCTTACGGCGGGCAAGGGCGTGTTCCTGACGGACATGCTGGACGTCGCGGGCGGGGTCAACGTGTTCGGCGACCTCGACATGGGCTACCCGCAGGTCAGTATGGAGTCGATCCTGACACGGCGCCCGGAGGTGATTATCGAGCTCATGCCCGAGGTAGACCTGACACCGGCGCTGCGCACGCGGATACTAAGCGACTGGCAGCGACTCGGCTCGATCCCTGCGGTGAAGAACCACCGGATATACTTCCTGACGCAAGACCATTGCCTGATTCCCTCACCGCGTTACGTTGAGATTATCGAGCGGGTTTCTCAACTGCTGCACCCGGATCCGAACATTGAACCGCGCGCTTCCACTGCTGACACTGACCGACGTTAGATTCGGTTTTCCGAATCGACCGGTCTTCCTCGGTCCGGTCTCACTGACTGTGCAGCGCGGCGACTGCGTAGGGATAATCGGCCCCAACGGTGCGGGCAAGAGCACGCTGCTGCGCCTCATGGCCGGTCTGCACGCACCGACGAGCGGCTCGGTTGGGCTGGGACGAACGCCAATGCTCCTTTGTTCCGCACGGGATCGGGCGCATCGCATCGCCTACGTCCCCCAACAAGCCCCTCAGCATCTGGCGTCGAGCGCGCGCGAGGTGGCCCTGATGGGACGATATCCCCATCGATCGCTTGGTCTGTTTGAATCACCCGCCGACTTCGCTATCGTCGAACAGGTGATGCGAGAAACCAAAACGACGGCCTATGCGGATCGGTCGATGGCGACCTTGTCGGGCGGGGAGGCGCGGCGCGTGCATCTCGCGGCCTGTTTGGCTCAGGATACGCCGCTGTTGTTGCTGGATGAGCCGACGTCATCACTCGATCTCAATCACGAGCTGGCCATTTTTGAACTGTTGCGGCGGCGCGCACGCACGCAGGGTCAAGCCGTTGTTGTGGTTACGCACGACGTAAATCTGGCGAGCCGGTTTTGCACGCATGTGGTCCTGCTTGCCGACGGTCGGTGCGCCGCACAGGGTTCACCGAGCGACGTGATACGCCCTGAATTGCTGGAAGACGTATACGGTGTGCGCATGACCGCCTTGACCGTGCCGCACGACGCCTCGCGCCGCTGGGTCGTTCCCCTTGAGGTTATCGAGGCGGACGCGCCATGACCTTGCCGTCTCGAACCGGTGCCCCGAGCCGAGTACGTCTCATGCGCGGGGCCATGGCTTGTGCGGCGTTGCTGGCGGCGCTTGTTATAGCGAGTCCCGGTGTCGGGACGGAGTTCGAAACGGTTCGGTTGTGGGACGCGTGGCGTGCGCAACTCGGTATAGAGATTCCGGTCAACGAATTGGTCGGGCGTCAGTATGTCGACACGAACGGCGACGGTCTCATCTCGCGCGATGAACAGGATGCCTACGCGGACTACGCCCGCCGCATAGGCTTTGACCTGCGGTTTCCCCGTACGCTGCTTGCGCTCGAGGTCGGTGCCACGCTGGCGTTGTGTGGGGCGGTGTTTCAGATCCTGTTTCGCAATCCGTTGGCGACGCCCTATACGCTGGGTCTGGCGAGCGGCGGATCGTTGGGAGCGCTCGTAGCGATACGGCTCGGGTGGACGGCGGTCGTGCTGGGTTTGTCGGGAACGACGGTGGCGGCGTTTGTCGGGGCGGTTACGGTCGTGGGCATCGTGCTCTTGATGGTGCGCGGTAGCCGGCGCCTCACCTCCAACGAACTGTTACTGGCCGGCGTCACGGTGGGCCTGTTCTGTGCATCGATGATGATGCTCGTGACGTTCGTGTCGAACCAGCGCCAGACGTTTGCGATGGTGCGCTGGGCGATGGGTAGTTTGGATGCGATCGCAACGGTAGAGGGAGCGCGGTTGCTGCCGTTTGTCTTGCCCGCGTGGGTGGTGCTCGTGTTGAGCGCCCGGGCGTTGAACCAATACCGCCTTGGCGACGAACTGGCCTTTACCCGTGGCGTGAACGTGGTGCGGATTCAACTGATCTGCGTTGGCGTGTGCACGCTGGCTACGGCGGCGGTGGTGGCCCAGTGCGGTCCGATCGGTTTCGTCGGGCTCGTCGTCCCGCACATGGTCGCGTTGGTGTTTGGATCGGACGCGCGCGTGATGCTGCCGATTTCGGCGCTGCTCGGTGCGGTCTTTATGATTCTGTGCGATTGGATATCCCAACTGGCGATGCCGATGGCGGGCCGGTTGATCGGTCATCAACTTGGCAGCGCGACCCTGCCCATCGGTGTCGTGACGGCGATCGTAGGGGTACCGGTCTTTCTGCTGCTGCTCCGTACGGGGCGTAGATAGGTGAGAATCAGACCGGGTGCGGTTTCAGGTTGTTCATGCGGCTCGCCCCCGGCCTTCCCTTTGGCAAGGGGGGAAGGGCGCGGCTCGCCCGCCACGTCATTTCTGAATCTACCCCAGAGCAACTCTATTTGTTAGGTAACAGCCGAATCGCCGTGCTTTTCCCGGCCCATCGACTCGATGCGCGGATGCGCGAAAGGAAGAGTGTCCTGGAGCGATGTTCCGCTGCTGAATGGGCGTCTTGGGTCGCGCGGCGTGCGTACGTAGCGGGCATATCGAGCCTAGTGCAGCGTACAGCTTATTCTTAGGATTCGTTGTGGGTGTGGGTGGCATGGGCAAACTTGTTTGCCCGTGACTGCCCCCGGAACAACACGGGCAAGCTGCTGCTTGCCCATGCCACCCCAAAAACAAGCTGTGACAAAGCACTAGTGCTTTGTCACAGCTAAGAATACGGGTTAACCTGCCTTCTTGTTCTTGACTTTTCGGAAGACAAGGAGGT
>CAZWWW010000300.1:0-4593 GCA_964637715.1 uncultured Phycisphaeraceae bacterium
GGGAAGATCGCGCGGGCTGAAGCCCGCGGCTCGGAGCACAAAAACGGGAAATGCTGTAATAGTGCTCGTACTCCTATATAGCCTCGTCTTGTTGACTGGCGGGTGTCAACGTAGCCAAATGCGTGTCAGCGCGGAACTGTTGGGACAACGTATGTCGACGACGCAGCCGGCGTCGTTGGGTGAGAACGAACGGGCGGGCGACTCCAGTTATTCAACCAACACCGCGACCACCAACCCGACGATGCCGACGGACGTGTTGACTCTCGAGACCGCGCGGACGCTGGCGGTTCGGGGAAACCCTGACGTACATGCCGCGCGGGCGCGGCTTGCTGCGGCTACGGCGCGCGTCGCTGAAGCCCGGGCACGTTGGTATCCCACGCTCGTGTTGAGCCACAACACCGCCCGCACGTTTCTGACACCGGCCAGTAGAAACCGGTTGTCTACGCTGGCTTCGACACCGCCGTCGGTTCCGGTCGATCTTCAGAGCACCAATTCGTTTGCGGTCACTACGCTGCTGAACGCGATCCGTCGCCCGCTCTTCGGTGGTGGAAACGCGAAGGGAAACACCAACCCGTTCAGTGAACATTCCAGCGCGCTCACGGCCACCTGGATCCTGTTCGACGGGTATATCCGCGACGCGCGGATTCGCTCGTCCTTGTTCACGGAACGTGCGTCCGGCTTTTCGCTCGGCGATGTGCGTCGCCTTATCATCCATGCGGTCGATTCCGCCTACTTTCAGGTTCAACTCGCCGAAGAGCAGGTACGTATTTCCCGTGCCGACGAGGCGTTCAGCCGCGAACAACTCGAAGAAACGGAAAAACTTCGTCAGGCGGGTCGCGCCAGTCTGGCTGACGTGGGAAACTTCCGGGTACGCGTGCTCGCGGCACAGACGAACGTTAGCGTTGCGCTGGGGCAGCGCGACACGGGACGGGTCATGCTGGCGGAGCTCATGGGCCTCTCCGGCGCAGCGCTACCCCCAAGCCTGCCGCTCTCGCCGCTTACCGAGGAAACTAAGGCGAACATGGCACCCGTTCAGGCCGATCCCTACATCAGTCGGGCGCTGTCGGCGCGGCCTGACGTTCGAGAGGCGGAGGCGCTACTACGCAGTCAACACGAGGAGGCCGCCGTCGCCCGCGGCGCGCTGGCGCCTTTGGTCACACTCAGCGCGTCACACGGGTTCGACAACAGTCAGACACTTCGGTACGGCAAGGAAGATCAGTCGTCCGCGGCGGCGCTCGAGGTTCGCTGGGAACTGTATACGGGGGGAGCGCGCGAGGCGCGTATCAGGGGGGCGGAAGCGCTTGAGGCGGAAGCGGCGGCGCGTTTGCAGCGCCTTCGCCTTTCGGTGGAATCCGAAGTGCGTGCGGCGGTCATCGCGGTGGCCGACGCGCAGCGGCAGATTCATTTACAGCGAGAAAACCTCCTGACCGCTACCGAGAACCGACGGGTGATTCAAGCGGGGTATGCCGCCGGTAAGGAAGCGCTTACTCGATTGAACGAAGCCCAACGAGACTTCATCGCCGCCGACGCGGATCTCGCGCTCGCCCGCATTCGATTGCGCCAGGCGTGGAGCGATCTGTATGTCGCCACGGCCGATGACCGTATCCTGCACGCGGATTCAAAACCAGTTGAGTTAAAAGCGATCGCCCCAAGTAATTGACGGCTCCGATCATCCGCGCCGGTCCGGACCTTCCGCTGCGACCCGATAGATATCGTGTTCCCATTGCGGTTCACGACGACCCCCGTTTCGGCCAATAGCGGACAAGGTTACCGGCGTCGACGGACCGATAGACCGGTGTCAATGGCCGCCCGGTCAGCGACCTCAACCCGCCCCCTCGACACGCCGATGCCCTTGCTGACCATCGCCGTTAGAAAGGGCCAAGCCAATGCCGACCGCTATCGTATCGCCACGCAGTAAGACGTCCGCGCCCGCCACGAAACGCGCTGCACGAACGCCTCGCGATTTCAACCGAATCGTCGACGAGCAGTTCCAGCGCGCCGCCGATCACATGAAACTCGAAGAAGAAATCCAACTTCTCCTGCGAATGCCTTATCGGGAGTTGACCGTACAGGTGCCCGTGCGGATGGATGACGGCACGTTGGAGCTGTTCGTCGGATACCGTGTTCAGCACAGCGGCGTACGCGGACCCTACAAAGGCGGCATTCGCTTCCATCATGAGGTCGATCTGGGCGAAGTGCGTTCGCTGGCGGCGCTCATGTCGTGGAAAACGGCTATTATCGACGTCCCGTTCGGCGGCGCGAAAGGCGGCGTCACGTGCGACCCGTCCAACATGAGCCGCAAGGAACTTCAGGCCCTTACACGCGGGTTTACGCAAAAGATCGACATGGGTCTCGGCGTCTATCGCGACATTCCCGCGCCGGACATGGGAACCAACGCGCAGGTCATGGCGTGGATGATGGACGAGTACGGCAAGAAACACGGGTATACTCCGGCCATCGTAACCGGTAAGCCCGTCAATCTCGGCGGATCACTCGGACGTGAGGAGGCGACCGGGCGCGGCGTGATGATCGCCACGCGCGAGGCGTGCAAGGCGTACGGCGTCGACCTTCGCAAGGCACGCATAGCGGTTCAGGGATTCGGCAACGTGGGTTCATGGACCGCCCGCCTGCTGGCGGAATGCGGTGCAACGATCGTAGCGGTGTCGGACGTATACGGGGGTATCTTCGACGCCACCGGGCTCGACATCCCGCAGCTCGTGGAACACGTTCGCGCGACCGGGACGGTGCAAGGGTTTACCGGATCGAAGGAGATAGAGAACGAGGAGCTGCTGACGCTCGAGGTGGACGTGCTGATCCCGGCTGCACTCGGCGGTGCGATCTCCCGTCAGCACATGGACCAGATTCGAGCCCGCTTGATCGTCGAAGCGGCGAACTCCCCCATTACGCCTCGGGCGGACGAAGCGCTTCGCAGCCGCGATGTGACGGTCGTTCCCGATATCCTGGCCAACGCGGGCGGCGTCACTGTGTCGTATTTCGAATGGGTGCAGAACCTCCAGCAGTTCAGTTGGAGTCATCAGCGCGTCAATGAAGAGCTGGAAGCGAAGATGATACGAGCGTGGCAGACCGTACATCAACGAAGCGTTGCCGAGCGCATCCCGCTGCGCGTAGCCGCCTACGTCGAAGCACTGCACAAGGTCGCTGAAGCCACGCGCCAGCGTTACTAGCGCAAGCTCTCTTTTTGTGTAGCGGTCGAATCACCGTTTCATCCGGAGAATCGACTCGATACGGCGATACACAATAACGGACTATGCTGTAGTGCAGCGTCACAGCTTATTCTTAGGGTTCGTTGTGTGTGGCATGGGCAAACTTGTTTGCCCGTGACTGGCCCGCCAGCAACACGGGCAAGCTGCTGCTTGCCCATGCCACCCGAAAAACAAGGTGTGACAAAGCACTAGCGCGAGCTCTATTTCTGTGTAGCGCTTGCTCTAGCGCGGTGGACGACCGCCGCCCGGCGGTTCGATTATCGTGAGCTCCAGCGTGGCGGGGTTTCCTTCTGAACCGTCGTCTGCGCGCCCAATACACTGGAAGGTAGCCGTTCCGGCTGCGGTCGGCGTGAACAGTATCGAACTGCCGCCGAGCAAGGTGAACGCCACGTCATTGCCGGCGACCTGTGAAAACGTGAACGAAGTAGCCGGGGGATCTCCCGTGCTGCGACAGGTGATGGTAACCGGCTGATTCGTTACCGGATCGGCGGGGTTCGACGAGAGTGCAACGACAACGCCCGAGCCCGTCGGCGGCGGTGTCTCGCCGACCACCGTGATGCGACAGAACGACTGCACCTGAAACAGACCGTCACTGGCGGTCAACTGAATGGTGACCTCGCCCGGTTGTGACGCGGTGAAGCGCGTAATAGGCAGCGCGGCGTCCTCAAACGTACCGGCGTTAGCAGGAATAGCCACCCAGGAATAGGTCGGCACTTGCCCGGGGTTAATGACATTGGCTGCGACCACCCCCGACGCGCCAACGGTCAGTTGATTCGGGCACGACGGGGCGATCGAAATACCGGTGCAACCGCTCCCCCATGCGAGAGGCAACAGGACAGCGGTCGCCAAGGTTACGGCGTGCCGCGATCGTGTTCCCAGCCGCTCACACGCTGGTCGTGCTGCGATACCGCAAGTCAACATAGGCGCATCCATTCCTCTGGAGTCTGTTGCGGAGGTTAGTTTCAGAACCGCCACGTAGGGAAACGGTCGACACTGAGCACGAGCGTCCGCCCATCCGGTCGAGGCCCGGTACCCTGTATCGCAAGCCTCAGGCCACAACGACCCTCAGGCTCGAAGCCCAGGGGGAACACTCAATACCCTGTGATCCCACGGGCCGAACGCGCGACCAACGAGCGCACAATCCATGGAACGCGGCACTTGTTTGTTTGCCGGGCCGTTGAAAACCAAAGTCCAACGGGCTCCGAAGTGGCGCCTTGCCCTCCACAACGGGTATCAAGCCCGCGGCCATCGCCTCCCTGACGAACCGATAGGCCCCTTATGCAACAGGGTGTTCACGCTTCGGCACTGCGTCGCACGCACGCGGGGCTAGAGCAAGCTCTATTTTTGTGTAGCGGTCGAATCATCGTTT
>CAZWWW010000301.1:0-4590 GCA_964637715.1 uncultured Phycisphaeraceae bacterium
GGGAACCCACAGGAGAAGACGGCTCCGAATGGCACGCGGTTTGATACCGATTTTGCGAAGCAACCAGGCGGACAGGTCCTGGAGCGCCAGTATGTGGCAGCCCCAAGAGCAGAAAAACCGTCCGAAAACGGCTGTGGCGATCACCGCGGCGAGCATGAACAGAAACCCGGCGGTCACGATGCCGAGTTCGAGCGTGTACATGACCTCGTTAAGCTCAAGCGGGGCAACCGTTTTTCCGGTGAGCTTCCAATGAACGAAGTGGATGGCCATCAGAACGTACACGAGCCCCAGCGTCCCGGCGCGCCAGTAGGCGGTGTTCGATCGTGGCGGTGTGGTGGATGTCACGCTTCCGCGCTCCAGGATGATCGGACCCGGGTTGAGAAGGAACGCCGACGTCTCAGGTCCGGGTCTTATCATCGGTTCCAATCATTGAGACGCCCATAGTTTTATATATAATGAACGCTGCTATTTCAAGTCTGGTGACCCGCCGCCGAGACACGGCGGCGCAGCGTCGGTCACGTATGTACAAGGGGGGAAAAGATGAAACGCTTCGTGTGGATAGGTCCGCTAGTTTGGCTGATCGCTGCAGCCTGTGCTGATGCGGTCGTCGTGTCCGGTACGGTGAGGGAAGCGATTACCGGCGGACCGATAGAGGGCGCCCTTGTGTCCTTGCAAGCGGCCGGGGTGCGCACGTCGACCGCTTCGGACGGGACCTATTCGATCGATCTTCCAAATGGTGTCGATCTGGTGCTCGTCGCGGCGGCCAAAGGGTTCTTTAATTCATCCCTCGTCATTACGCCGCCGGCCACGAACGTTGACTTCTCGTTGGAAGCGGTGCCGCAGGACGACGATCCGAACTACCAGATCGTTTCGCCGTCGAATTGCGGCATGTGCCATCCCGACCAGTTTATGGAATGGACCGGATCTCCCATGGCGCAGGCGGGGTTGAATACGTGGGTCGCCGACATCTACAACGGCACCGGTACACCGGGCGGGCTCGGCGGATTCGTCTACACCCGGGATTCCCGATTCGCCGCCTCTCACCCCGCGTCCGAATGCGCGGCCTGTCATCAACCGGAACTGTGGATCAATAATCCGTTTACCGCCCTCGAAGACCCGATGGACCCGCCTTCGGATTCGGTGGTTCACGGCATTTCGTGCGAAGTCTGTCATAAGATCGCTGACATGAACGTCGTGAACATCAACTTCCCCGGGTTGTTTCCTGGATTGGCCACGTTCACACGACCGGCGGGCACGCCGTTGCATCAGGTGCAATACGGTGTGCTCGCCGACACGGATTTCGTTCTCGATTCGTTCATGCGTCCTTCCTATCAACCGCAATTGGTGGCCGAGGTCTGCGGGGCATGCCATCAGGACAAGAATGATCTACACGAAAACCAAACCTTCGACGGCGTCACGTCCGAGCCGACCTACCTCGAATGGCGCGAATCAGCCTACTCGGACCCGTCCTCTCCACACTTCGCGACGTGCGTTGATTGCCACATGAGTGCGAGCGACGCCACGACCGTTTGTGACGTTTTGTTCCCGCCGCTCGAGCGAACGGGCGTCAAACGTCACGACATCCTCGGAACCACACCGGCGTATCTGGACAACGCGGTCGAACTGCAACTACAGGCACAACTCGTCGGCGATCGCATCGAAGTAACTGCTACCATCGACAACAACCTGACCGGGCATCACGTGCCCACCGGAGTAACGATTCGCAATATGATTCTGCTAATCGAGGCCTGGCCCGCGGGAGGCGATCCGCTCGCCGACGCCCTGCCCTTTGTGGGTTCGCAAACGGTGGACGACCTCGGCGGCGTGGGCGATCCAGCGCAAGGGTACTACGCCGGACTGCCCGGCAAACTCTTTGCCAAGGTCAACCACGACGCGGACGGGAACGGGCCTACCTTTTTCACGGACGCCACCGGTATTCAATTCGATAATAGGATTCCCGCGTTGACCGAGGATGTGTCGACCTATGCGTTTCAGGCGCCGTTGGGCGGGGGTGCCGTTCGGGTGCGGGCACGCTTGATCTACCGGCGTTCCTTCCGGTTCCTGTTGGACGCCAAGCAGTGGTCGGTGAATGGACACGGGCAACCCCTCGAAGACGTGCAGCCGCCCAACTTCGGCCACCTTATGGAATCAGCGGAGCTGCGCATCGACACCCCGGCGCTCGGCGCTTGTTGCATCGTGGACGGAACGTGCCGTCTGGCCTCGGAGACCGCATGCACAAGCACCGCGGGCGGCGCCTGGGCGGGAACGGAAACGAACTGTTCAGACAATAACGGTGACGGGCGGGCGGATGCCTGCGCATCTTCGGCAGCCATTCCAACGGTATCGACGTGGGGGTTGGTGATTATGACCCTGGCGCTGTTGAGCGGTGCGAGGATCATGGGCAGGCGACAACGCATCGAAGCCACGTAAACCGTGGCTGCCCGTTGTCAAACGTCTGTTCCCCCGTTTGACAGCCGCCAATAGGTTGCTCATGGGTCAATCAAACTTGGGAAACCGACAGGGCACCTCGACCGTCGTGCCGATCGGCGGAGGTGTCCACCATGCATAGGCGCCGTCCACCCAATAGAGAAACGCCAATGATTCATCTTCGAGGGGCGTATCGAATCTGAATTGAACCTCAGCCGGTCGACCGTCGCCGGTCATGTCCGACACCACAATCGTCAGCCCGGTAAGCTCGATGCGATCGCCGAGTGCCAGGGGGTGACGCGGACTGCGGAACAGGCGATCGAAGATCTGGTACAGGAATCCGTCCTTCGGTCGAACCGACAGCGTGACGGCGTCAGTACGCTTGATCTGCATGGACGGCATCCCTGAGGCGAGATTCCGAACGCGCCGCGGAACAGGCAGCCCGTCCAGCGCACGCCTGACATAGAGGTGCATCGTGTAGAACACCATCGGCGCGTTGACGATCACGAGGGTTTTGTCGCGGATCGAAGCATCGAACGGTGTACGCACGAGCAGTTGATCCATCATCCATTGGGGACCAGTGGGGTACGCACTACGCGCCATCAGACCAACCGGTGCCACGATAACGTGTACGAAAACAAGGAACGCCGCGAGTACGGTGGTGAGGCGTCTACGTTTCACCAGAGGGCGCCTCGGATGGCTGTCACCGTCGTACACAACGGTTGAAACGGCATCTCCGAAAGCCGATTCCGTCTCATCGGATTGCGCAGCCGCGAGGGACGGTCGTGCCCATACACATCCGAGAAACCGCGCGATCAGGGCCATCGCACCTATACCCACAAACCCCAGCAATCGATCGGAAGGGAAGGTGGCGCAGATGGGAAGAAGCGAGAGCAGCATGCCCGTCGTCCAGAACCGTGCGTCCGCGCTGCGACGCAGGACAGGCGCCGCAATGGCGACGATACCCGCAATCAGGACGACCGAAACGAGCCAATGGATCCAGGCGTAGTGTGGACCGAGCAGGATCGAAACATCGGCCGGGGGGAGCGCGAACTGCCCCGTTAGAAGAACGGGGATGCGCGCTAGCGCCGCCATCGCATACGCGATCGGTTCCGCCAATGGATCGATATACAACCCCATACCCGCACTCACACCGTAGCCCAGCGCCGTCCAAACGATGCGCCACACTACGACGATGACGGCGTACGGAACCAGCGACATGATGCGCGCGCGGCGCGAAGCGCGGTCGACAAACAGCGCATAGGCAAACAGGTAGGCGGTCGTTGCGAGACCGGCTTCCGAAGCGAGAAGGCTCAAGACAAAAGCGGCGAAACCGGCTCCCGCGATAAGCTTTTCACGATGTGCCCCGCGCCGCCACCGGTCGTGCGCGAGCAGCGTGACGATACCGAAAAAGGTTGCGATTAGCGTGTTGCGGTTGGCGATGAATCCGACGGGCAGTCCGCGCGCGTCGTCGACGGCATAGAGCACTACCGCCAAGCCCGCCACCCAGGTGGCGCCCATCATGCGGCGATAGAATAGCCCGAGCACCAGCACGGTGGCGCCATACCACAGCACACCGTGCAGGTGCATCAACGCAGGCGACTCGGGCCAGAGCTGGTAATCAAGCCAGTGGGTGATGGCCGTTACCGGGCGCCAGAACGCACCCTTTATCTCCAGGTCCGTCCACCAGGGAACAAACCCCGCGTCGATGAGCGACCGTGTGTGGTCGGGATCGCCGTCGAGGAAATGGAACATGTCGAGCGGTCCCGGCAGATCGGTCCGCAGCTCGGGCGGGGCGACCATGATCGCACGGTGGAAATGATCGTCAACGATCCACCCGGCACGCATAGACGGAAGCGTTAACACGATCGCCAGCAACGCGGCGATTCGGATCGCCCCGCGCCCACTGAGCGATCTATAAGCGAGCGTTTTCATGTGTCCATGAAACATGAAGTCACCCCGAGGGTGGGCGTTTCTGCGGAGCCGGATCGCGGTCAACAAGCCGCGAATGCAAAGCGAGCGGATGGCCGGGCCGTTGTGTAGGTGAGTTCACCGCACCAACCGGACGCCCACTATAGACGCGTACCACGCGCCGATTGTGCCACGCGTGTGACATCACGCCCCCCACGTGCCCGAAAAGACCTCGACAGCCGGTCCCGTTAG
>CAZWWW010000302.1:0-4579 GCA_964637715.1 uncultured Phycisphaeraceae bacterium
CCGGGAAGATCGCGCGGGCTGAAGCCCGCGGCTCGGAGCACAAAAACGGGAAATGTTATAGCCAACAGCGGAGTCCCGGTTCGGTGCTTCAGCGCCGGTGCATGCCGTCGTGGTACCGGAGTGCCGGGGGTGCTTGCGACAAGCGCAGGCGCTTTCGGTCCCCTGTGTCACGCGCCGATTCGAATCGGTTTCGGCCGACGCACCAGCAGCACACTGGCCGTGACGATCATCAGCAGGGTCAGCGTGACCAGTCCCCAGGTTGATGCTGCGGGGACGGGTAGACTGAACGCGGCGGACACGTTTGTCAGGTATACCTGGTCACCGTTCAGCGATGAGTCGTTGTTGATGGCGTTGCCCGCCGCCCAAAACGTTACGGTCCCGACGTCGGAAGCCGGGGACACCCAGTCGACGTTGTATTCGGCGGCGTTTCCCAGACCGCTCCAATTCGTCACCGAATTATCCACGCCGGTGAAGGTGTGGTTCACCCAACCGCCGTTTGGCTGCGTGTTAGTCGCATCGGTAATCACGAGCGTTCCGACATGCGTACCGGCGTTGTCCTCGACGCTGAGCTGAAAACCGGCGCCCGCCTGCGCGGCGTCGGCGATGTGTACCGTAAGATGGTAGGTTGTGCTCGCTTCGTAGTTCGTCGGCACACCCAGAATCTCAACCGATCCGCCCACTCCCGCGCTGTGACAGCCGATGCAACTGGCGCCGAGGCTGGCTGTACTTCCGTTTCGACCCGGCGGCGGTCCACTTCTAAACGCGAAAGCTCCGCCCGGTAGGACCATCGTGCAGGTTAGCGCCAGCACCCAACTCCATGAACCGTTCAATCTCAACATCGTGCCCCTCCGAAACAATTTTGCGTAGTTGAAACCGCTATGACGAAATAACTTCTGATGGCGTGACCACGACCAGCCAGGCCGGGCGTCCCCTAACAGGCGATCGCAGAACGGGACAGCACAGCGTGTGGAACGATCAACGCGCTAATCAGTTCAGCATAGTCGGGGTTGATACGGCAGACAGCCCTCCGCGCCCCTCCTTGCAGCATGGGGATCGACGTGGGTCGCCTTACCGAATGCAGCCGACGTTCCTCTGAGTATAGCGGAACGGAAGGGTTGGATGCAACTCTATGCTCACACCGGGAAAGGTGCCGCAACGGGCGGAAAACCGACGGAATCGGAGACGTGTGACCGCTATCAGGACCAGAGCGGTGAGATTCAGCGGTGGCGTGAAAAACGCCACGTCGGTCGCGGCGGTGAACAGGGGGCTGTTCTCCATTAATAATCCGCGCGATCCGTGCATTCGGTTCGTCCGGGGCGAACCGGCATGCTCAGCGGCCTCGGCTCGAGCAGACGCAGCAGGTCTTTGTATTCGTGGACGCATTCGCTTCGGCAGGGCGTTTCCAATGAGTCGAGGGTCCACGCGTCGCAAAGATCAAACGGACCGACGCGCGTACGCACGAGCGTCGTGAGACAACCTCCGGTGTGCAGTTTCGCCCCCAGATCTCTTATGATAGCGCGAACGTAGGTGCCTCGCCCGCAACACATCTCGAAGTCGATTACGGGCCAATCGAAGCAGTGAAGGTGAATCCAATATACGCGGGCGCGGCGGGGTTTCAGTTCAAACGACTGCCCCCACCGCGCCCGCTTGTAGGCCGGTTGCCCGCCGACTTTCACGGCGCTGATAGCCGGGGGAATCTGTTCGATGTCGCCCTCGAAGCCGTCGAGCGCCGCGCGTACGGTGTCCACATCCGGTATGACCGGTGTATCGACCTGGCTCATCGGCGCATCGGCATCGTGGCTGTTGCTTGTTACGTCAAGACGTGCGGAAGCGCGGTAGACTTTGGGTTGATCCATGATCCGTTCGACGAGCTTGGTCGCGCGGCCCATGCAGATCAGCAGTACGCCCGATGCTCCGGGATCGAGCGTGCCGGCGTGCCCACTCTTTCGCTCACCAGTAATGCTGCGGACGCGATATAGCGCCTTGGCGGAGGTGATGCCTACTGGTTTGTTGAGGTTTATCAGCCCATCGAGCACAGTTGGCTCCCGTCTTTATAGGCGAAACTTTTGCTGTCGATCATTCGCGCGGTGGTTTCGTCGTGCGGTTTGATTCATCGGGCGCCGGCAACCGGGATTCAGTGGCGTCGGTTCCGTCGTTTGCGGATTCCTTCTCCGGATCGAACGGTTCAAAAAAGGCGGAGACCCTTCGACCGTGCTCCTCGTGGATAAACTCCAACCGCCCATCCCAATGGCGTTTGACGCGAAACGAGCGCGGTTGGAATCCGTACCGCTTCACCTGCAAGGTGTTCGCGTTCCAGCGGTAGGCTCCCTGACTGGGAATGCGCTCACCATACGCGGTAGACATCGCCTCGAATTGTCCGGCATCGTCCAGCGTGATTTGCTGAAGCGGGAACGAAGCGCCGGGCGGATTCGTCTCAGCCAGCCGCCAGCTTCCCGTCGATCGACAGCCGCTTGACCCCGTCATAGCCAATGCGGCGAGCAGCGCGAGGGGGGCATGACATCGCGTGGCCCAAACGAAGAACGATCTCATCGAGCAAACCCGCCGGTGCCGATACGCCGAAGATTCTTTGGTACGATGGGTCAGTGGGTACATTCACAGCGTAGTATTGAGCCGCGCGAGCCGATGTCAACGGTGGCGTGTGTATTGGTCCGATCAGTACAAAAGGGCCCAATCAACCACCGGTTTGCCGCATCCGGCGGGACGACCTATACTTCCGGTTGGCGGATTGATGGCGCGATCGATCGAGATTATGCCGATTTACGAATATACATGCGGATCATGCGGTGCGGTGTTCGACGAGTTGGTGTGCTGTGACGATAATGAAGCCGTACGTTGCGATTCCTGCGGTTGCGATCGCGTGGAGCGGCGGCCAAGTGTCTTCGCTGCACAACAGTCGACGGCGGCCCTTCCTTCGCCGCCGTTGGGCGGTTGTGGGCGCTGCGGGGATCCTAACGGCCCCTGTTCGATGTAGTTTGATCCGCTGAACGGAGGTTCTTTGAGCGATCAACCTGAATCGTCATTTGTTCGCGTGCCCGTAGCCGGTTTGCTGGCCTGGCTCATTCCCGGTGCCGGGCATCTGTTTATCGGAGAACGGATCCGGGGTCTCATTTTCCTGGGTGTCGTCACGTTGACGTTTTGGACCGGCGTCGCGGTCGGCAGCGTACAGGGCACGGTTGCGCCGCATTCACGTCGCCTCTGGTTCGTCGCCCAACTAGGCACGGGCGGAAACGCGTTGGCGGCTTATATGTTGCACCGTGTTGTCGCCCCGGAATCGGCGGTTGCGTCGAAACCGACGGCCTCGGGGAACTGGTTGTCCGCCGAAGTCGGTGTGCACTATACGGGCGTGGCGGGTTTGCTTAATCTGCTCATTATCATCGATGCCGTAGCGCGAGCGGATGCATCCCTTCGTCGCGGGCGACGACGAGAAGCAATCGGGGGCGTAACGTGAGTGAGGGAATCCTCGCGTCGTTCACGTCGGCGATGAATCTGGGCGGTGCGGCGCGGTTGCTGTTGATGCTGCCGTTGTGCCTGAGTGTGGCGATTGTATACAAGACGATTCGACTTAAACGCGTCGAAGACATACCGGTGGCCGCGCTGCGTCTCTGGCTCACCGTACTGGGTGGGATGTGTGCGGTGGGTGTCGGGTTGTGGCTCCTGTTTGAGCTGATGGTCTGATAGTCGGCGGTGGTCTGGTTCGCGCTGAGCCGGCGACAAGGCTTGGCTGTTAGGCGCGTCGAGCGGCTTGTTCTTAGGGTTCGTTGTGGGTGGCATGGGCAGACTTGTTTGCCCGTGACTGCCGCCGGAACAACACGGGCAAGCTGTTGCTTGCCCATGCCACCCCAAAAACAAGGTGTGACAAAGCACTAGTCGTTGGGCACCTTGGACGGCTTGTGCGTCAGCGGGGAAAAGCGGGGCCTGTTCTCCGACGGGTTGCACCGCGGCACTCCAGCAAACAGTCGTGACGACGCCCGCGGTGCGGTAAAGCGAATTCGTAAACGTTCGGGATGCCCATGCCGTCCAAATCAAGCGCATCGCCGCCGTCTTCCTCTGGTGAACCGATCGTCGATGACGCGACGGTGGACCATATCTCCGAAGCCAGGCAACGTGCCCGTCAGATACTCGCCGGGGAATCACACCTCGGTGCGGCGGACGACTGGCGTACGGCGCTGGTCAGTGCGCGTGACGCCCTGATTCTGATCTGGCTCGCTTGGGTCGGGTTGAACGGATCGGGTGACCCGGTTGGTGGTCCCTTTTTTCTGATTGCCCTTGCGGCCGGGGTCGCGCTGCTGATGGGCATTTCAACCGCCCGATCGGTCCACACGCAGGTGGCGTACTATGCGGCTGAGTTCGAGCGCGAGCGCCACGAAATCCGAACGGATTTTGAGGGAGAGCGCGAAGAGGTGGTCGCGTTGTACGCGGCCAAGGGTTTTCGCGAGCCCTTGTTGTCACAGGTCGTCGACGTTCTTTGCGCGGACGAAGACCGCCTGCTCAAGGTGATGATGGAGGAAGAGCTCGGGTTGTCGATGTATCATGTCAACCATCCGCTGGTGGTCGGTTT
>CAZWWW010000303.1:0-4566 GCA_964637715.1 uncultured Phycisphaeraceae bacterium
ATCGTCAGCGTGAAGGGCAGGGGTACGGCGTGGGTCTGCTGCCGGTAGTCGTGACTGATTGTGACCCCATGAGCGCGAACACGTTCGACGACCTCGGAGGTGTACAGCGAGCGAAACGCTCGAATCGCTGTGCTCTTGTACTTGGCTTCCCGAATCGCAGACGCCTCGGCGATGGCTGTCGCAACGCGGCTCACATACGACATAACGAGCGGGATGCTCAACGCAGCGATGAAGAGGGCCGGGATCATTGGCCGGCGACGGGTCGCTGATGGAAGAGAGCGCGGATCGGCGTTGGTAGCAGGATGGTCCATGGTTCGTCTATCGTTTTGGCGCTGACGTTGTTGTTTGGCAGCCGGGCATCCGCTCGATTTGGTCAGCACTCATTGTCTGAAGTGCAGCGTGCTTTGGGGCGGTTCGACGGATTGACATACGATATCGTCGCTCTTGGATGCAATGCGTTATCCGGAGCCCGTCATCCGCAACTGTCCCATTGCACGAGCGCCCCCGCTGGGCCGAATGGTTCGCGGGCGCGTGAGATCCACTGCTCTGAAAGAAACTCGTCGTTGCAGGTTGTGTCGGCTAAGTCACGTAGGACAATAAACTGGGCTGCCGGGTTGCGGACTTTTCGAGGAGATTGGCTTTTCGTAGCGGGATTGCGTTGCCAAGCGATATTCCGGGACTACGGAAATCTACTGATGGGAACATTCCGGATGAGTAAATCTTGACGCGCGGATCAGATGCGATCTTATCGGGTGTGGGCAGGCGGCGCGTGACAGGTTATGGCATTCTCCGTTGTCGTGTATCGCCGCATAGACGCGAGGTGCCGGTTACAATAACCGTGCAACCGCCGCAAAGCGATGGAGCCCGGTCCAAACGGTTGGCACGGGCATTGTTGATTCTGCCATACGCGTGTTTTCGGAACCAGTAACTACGCGGCTCGCACCGGCGGATTGCACAGCCATTCCGGATATCCGTCGCGGTGGGTCGCGCGCTACGTCGTTAACGATTCCGATACGGTTATCGAAGTAACGTGATCCGGGATCGACCCAGCCGAGATGGTTCGTTCGCGCGCATGCGCGGCGGGTTCATTCGATCCTTCCACCGCGACGGATGACGCGGACGCCCCTGTTGCGTTCGCGCGTGAGCAGATGGTCGCCAGGCGGAACGGACCCGTTAGCGATACGCCCATCGACGGCGCGTCGGGGGATGGGGGTGTTTGGGACCAGGATCGTATCGTGCACCGGGGGGGGAGTTCTGGACGATCAGCGGCTCGTTCCAACACGAACCAGCAGGCCCCCTCAAAGGGACCATAGGGCTTGTCGGGAAAGGCTTGTCTCAGTGCGTCGGAACGCGCTTCGGTCGTCCCAGCCAGCATGATATCCGCCGTCCCCGACGCGAGCAGACCACAGGCTTCAACGATCGCATCGAGACTCGACGCTGCACCGCCGGCGACCGTGAGATTCGGTCCGCGCAGATCATAGGCACGAGCAATCGCACCGGCGATGTAATTGCCGACGGTCTGTGGAAAATTGATGGGACTGACAAATCTCGGCGTCTGTTCGCGTACGGCACAGGCGAATTCGATCATACCCCGTTGTCCCGCCAACGAGCAGCCGATGACCATCCCCGTTCGCTCGCCGACCCGGTTGGGCGCCGTGCGTCCAGCTTCTCTCAGCGCATGGTCGACGGCGATGGCTGTGATCCAGGCCCCTCTGTCCTGTTTGATTTCTTTTGGTAGATGTGGGCAGGCGTCCAGCACGCATTCCGCTACAGGCCTGTGAGGGTGATTGGTCTGCGGGGTTCCAAGGGCATCGGCCTCTTGTCTCGTGATCGTCCTCGACGATCCCGAGCGGCCGCCCATGACCCAACCGCATCCGGTTATGATGATCCCTTCACAGTCAGTGCGTGACGCCATGGTTGAGCGAATCCTTTAGGCTCGGTCGACAATCTCAAATGTTCTCAGACTTAGTATACGATTGCCCGCACTACCATGCACGTTTTCTGGCACCCAAGCTGTGGAGCAGGCTTCGCAAAAAGTGGTTTTGTGATTCGCGGGGCACCGGTTCCCTCTTGCCGGATTCAGAGTCGCCCGGAATGACGACACAACTTCAACTGATTGGCCCGGTTCGCCGGCGACTGGCCCCGCACTGTGTTTGAGGGTATCCTTACTTGCTATCGTGCCGGGGAGGGGACTCACGTTTGGAACACGAAAAAAGGGAGACTGACATGAAACTTCGTCATCGCACATGGGTTGGTGTCTTGCTGGGCGGTTGTCTCGTCTCGTCGGGTTGCACGATGCATCGTGTCGATTTTTCGAGCATCCGCCAGCCCGATCTTTCAAGCCGAATGAAAGCGTTTGAGGTGTTCGTCGGATCATGGACCTGGGAGGCGGACCTGAAGAACGCAGCCGAGCCCGATCGCCACTGGCAGGGTACGGCGACTTGGGATTGGGACCTCGACGGTCGCGTGTTACGCGGCACGATCGAATCCAAATCGGCGAATGCGGAGTTCAAGAGCTCCGGCGTGTGGAGCTGGCACCCGACGCGCAAGCGGTACGTCTGGTGGATGTTCAACAACTGGGGGTTTCCGCAATCCGGAACCGCCCATGTGAGCGAGGACGGTCATACCTGGACCATGGACTACCGCAGCGTTGGGCTGGATGGGACCCCCAGCTTCGGGCGCTACCGCATGGATGTTGTTGACCACAACACGCTCAATTGGTCGGTGGTCGAGTGGGCGGACGTACTTCATCTCATCAAGAAGATGGAAATGTGCGGCACGTACAAGCGCGTGCAGTGACCGGCGGATCGATGTGTTTTATCGGTCGCTGCGGTCTAGCCCGGTGCGCTTTCGCAATGTAATAACCGGGCGTGGTCGCCTACGTTTCCGTTGACGTGTCTTTCGCCGCGTTGCTACACTCCAGTTTGCCGCGGGCGGGTACGAAACTGTTGTAGACGCGCGTGTAAGAGTCCGAACCGCGCGTCTCGAGGAGCGACTGCAGGGTGATCGCCGTTTCGTTCGCGCGCCAACGCCGGCTGGATTGGGTCTTATCATGAACAAACGTGTTTTTTCGCTGATTTCGGTTCTAGCCTTAGCGGTGGGCCTGTTACCCGGGTTCGACGGTAGTGCGCGGTGCAGCGCCGCTTCGCCATCCGCCGCGCGCAAGGCGAACGCGGGCGATAATGTGCTGCTGATTACGCTCGACACCACGCGTGCCGACCGCCTCGGTTGCTATGGTCGAAAGGAAGCGGTCACGCCGACGCTTGACGCCCTGGCCCGGCGCGGCGTGCTTTTTGAGCAGGCGTTCACCTCGGTGCCGATTACCCTTCCGTCGCACACGTCGATCCTGACCGGCAAGTATCCGCGCCAGCACGGCGTATCGGATAATGGGCGCGAGCGCGTCTCACCGGATCAGGTCACGCTGGCGGAACTGGCCCACGATCACGGATACAAGACCGGGGCGTTCGTAGCCAGTTATGTGCTGGACAAGCGGTTCGGGCTGGCCCAGGGGTTTGACACCTACAACGACGACATGGGCGACCACGACCGTTCGACCGACCCGCTCCATTGGGAGCAACCCGCAAACGTGGTGACGGATCGTGCACTGGCGTGGCTCGATACCGCCAAAGCGTCGCCGTTTTTTTGCTGGGTGCATTACTATGATGCTCACGATCCCTACGCCCCGCCCGAGGCGTTTAAGAAAGTTGGCGCCGATCCCTATGACGGCGAGATTGCGTTTGTCGATAGTCAAATCCGCCGTATCACGGATTGGCTTGCGCAGACAAAGCTCGACCGAAAGACGCTCGTTGTGGTTGTGGGGGATCACGGAGAGAGCTTCGGCGAACATCACGAAGTCGGACATACGATCTTTCTCTACGATACCAACATCCACGTGCCGATGATCTTCGCCCACCCGAAACTTACCAAACCCGGGCAGCGCGTCGATACGGTCGTGGAAACCGTCGACGTGTTTTCGACCATCGCCGACCTGTTGCACTGGAGCGTACCGAACGATGTTCGCGCCCGTTCGCTGAGCACGGCGTTGGCCGGAGAAGAACTCAACCCGGGGACCGCCTACAGCGAATCGTTGTTCGCTTTGCATACTTACGGATGGTGCGAGCAGCGCAGTTTAACGACCGGTCGGTGGAAATACGTGTCATCGGTAAAACCTGAGCTCTTTGATCGCGAGGCGGACCCCGGAGAAAAAGAAAACCTGATTGACGCACAGCCTGATCGGGCGCGCGAAATGAAGGAGTCGCTGGAGCAGTTGTTTAGCGCGATGCCGGTCGGGAAGTCCGACAAAATGGATCTCGACCTGCGATCGCGGCAGGCGTTGGCGACCCTGGGGTACACCGGAAGCGGCGGCTTGTCATCGGGTGACTTTCTTACGGACAAATACCCTGATCCCAAAGACAATCTGGACGTGGTTCGTATTTTCATGGCCGCTCGCAGAGCCACCAAGGCCGGGCGTGATGAGGTGGCGCTGGTGCATTTGTACAACTCGAAAGTGCGCGCGCCCAACTCGGCTGTGATTCAGGCGGCCCTTGGTGGGGCGCCGCTCGGGGG
>CAZWWW010000304.1:0-4560 GCA_964637715.1 uncultured Phycisphaeraceae bacterium
GTCAGCTTCGCCGTAGCGGATGCGCTGCGACGCCTCGCCGATCGCCTGCGTGCTGGCGGCACAGGCGGTGAGTGTGTTGCAGTTCGGTCCCGCTGCGTTGAACTGACAGGCCAGGTGTCCGCCGGCGAGGTTTTGATCTTGCTCCAGTTCGCGCGTAAAGTCGAGCACGTCACGGGCTTTTCGCGCCCAGCGAACGGTGTCAAGCGGTGTCACGTCTCCGGCGTCGTTGTGTGTCGCAAACAGCGCGCACCGCGCGAAGTGATCGAAATCCAACGGCCCCTCCCCGCCGCCAAGGTAAACTCCGACGCGGGTCGGATCCAACGCCATCGCCTTATCCAAACCCGCAGCCCGCCACGCCTGGGCGGTCGCCGCCAACGCGAACTGAGTATTCCTACTTGCGCCGGCGTGTCTTGCGGCATCAGTGCCGAGAAAGTCCGCCAGATTGAATCCGCGCACCTCCGCGGAGAACTGCGTGGGGAACGTTGACGCGTCGAACAGCGTGGTCTTGGCGATGCCGGATTCACCGGCCAACAGACGGCGCCACACCGACTCGACGTCGTGCCCGAGCGGCGTGGTCCAACCCATTCCCGTAATCACGACCCGTCGAGATTCCATGCTCTTACTCCGAATAACGGCGAAGCACCAGCGCCGCGCACTGCCCACCGAACATCGCGTGGCCCAGGGTGATGCACAATCCGACCGGGACGTCCGTCGGGTCGCCCTGCACGAACCGCAGCACACCGCCGGTATCCTCGGCGTTGATCGACGGGGGTGCGGTGTTGTTATAGGTGGCGAGCACGGCGGCGGCGAAATCAATCGCACCGTTACCCGCGCCGTTGATACCGACCGCCCCGTGGGTCGTGAGCGCCGGAATCTTGTCCAATCGGTCGCCCAGCGCGGAACGCCAGCCCGCGCGTTCCGAATCGTCTAAGGCTGTCGCGCCGTATCCAAACGGCACGGCCAAGTCTACGCCATCCGGTCGCGCCTCGGCGTCTTTGAGTGCGCCGGTAAGCGCCATCGCGAGGGCATGACCCTGAGGATCAGGTTCCAGCCAGCTTGTGGTCCGGTTCGCGGCGGCGAATCCCGAGAGCTCGGCGTAAATGCGGGCACCGCGTTGTCGGGCGTGGTCGAGCGATTCCAGAATGACCAAACCACCGCCTTCCGCGTAGACCGTGCCGCCGGCAGAGCCGTTGAACGGACGCAGTGCCTGCCCCGGCGCGTCCATGGCGCGTGTGTTCGCGTACTGCGCCAGATGAGGACGCACGAGCACACTGGGATTCGTGCGGCTCTCAGCCCCGCCGCAGATGCACACGTCCGCGTCACCGCGCCCGATGGTGCGGAACGCCTCGCCGATGGCCAAGTGGCTTGACGCCTCAGCGCACGTGATCGTGTTGGACGGTCCCTGCGCGTCGTGAACTATCGTTACATGACACGCGAGCATGTTGGGGAGGAACTTCAACAACCAGAGCGGCGTCAGGTTGGTCATACCTTCGGTACCCCAGCGCGTAAGACTGAAGGAACCGGTGTCATCGGTGGCGGTGGCCATCGCTCCGGCGAGCTCGACCAGGTCAGCCGCCACAAGCCCGGCACCGATGTTCGCACCGAAACGTGCAGGGTCGACGTTGGGACCGCCCGGCGCTTCGCCGCGATCAACCATGCAGCGGGTCACCAGCCCGGCGTCGCGCACCGCGTAATAGGCGCACGCCACAGCCACCGTTATGTCGCGTGACATGACCTTGGCATTCTTTCGATAGCTCTTGGGAATGTAGTCACCGAGCTTGAACGCCGGCAGCTCGCCGCCGACCGGGCAAGGCAGCGCGGAAGCATCGAATGACGCTATGGGACGCAGCCCCGTCCGTTGCTGAATCAGACCTTCCCAAAACGCCTCGACGCCCATGCCGATGGGTGTCGACAGGCCCAAACCAGTCACGACTACGCGGCGTCGTTTCATTCGTTGATTCCGGATAAGTCGTTCCATCCTTCGCAGGTCGTCAACAACCCGCGAAGGTGCCCTGTGAACACGAAGTTGTCTTCGGGCACGCCAAGACCCTTGTCCGTCCGATCAAGGTGGGAGAACATCAAGTCGACCGATCCGATGGTCTGTTCATTCTTGAACACCACGCCCCGGGTCACCGCCGCCCGCTCGTCGATCGAATCCATCGTGGCCACATAGCGTAGTTGGTCACCGGGAACCGCGTAGTCGTCGAAGGTGGCCCGGCGAATCTTGGCCAGTATAACGTTGTCTCGAAACCCGCGCGCCTGTCCGACGAGAATACCGGCGGTCTGGGCCATGCCTTCAATCATCAGCGAAGGGGGCATGACCGCGTAACCGGGTATATGATCGTGCAGGTAATCTTCGGCGCGCGTTACGTTCTTGACGGCGGACGCCCGCTCACCGGGGACGAACTCAACAAACTTGTCGATCCAGATCCAGCGCATAGCGTCCCGCGTCCCCACCTTTGACCCGATCCACCATGCTACGGTGGATCGCGTTACCGAACGTTCAGCCCCTTGTAGTTCGATGGCACCCGCATAGAAGCCGCCGGTGGTGCCCGCTCAACCCCCGGGGTCCAGCGCACCAACAAACGTGCGACGACGGGTCAGCAGGGGCACGGTCCCCCCACGTCGGCCCGGGCGGCGCGCATCATGCGGCGCGCAGCTTGTTCTCCACGTAATTCACGATCGTATTCACCGTAAAGAGTTCCGGCATCTCGGACACGCGCGGGTCTCGCTCGAACGCGGTGAAATCCGCATGCGGCATGAGTTCCTTAAGTCGTTGTACACCCGCGGGGGTCATGTTGTCGCCCGACACATATTCCGGGTTGTTCAATATGTCGTCGGGGAAGAGTTCGCCCTTGGGAATCTTGATCGAAAACTCCTTCTCCAACCGGAACACGATATCCAAAAAGTCGATGCTCTCAGCGCCGAGGTCGCTTTGCAGCGTAGCCTCCGGCGTGACCTCGTCGTCGTCGACACCGAGCGCGTCCGTGAGCACCTCCCGCACCTTGCCAAACAATTCATCGCGGCTCATCGCCATTCCGATCTGACCTCCGTTTTTCGATTGTCTGCCACACAGCGCTCGCGCGCTCACACTTAACCTTTACTCAGCTACGGCTGCATGTCCGACGCGACCGGGCCCTGCAATGTGCCAAACCGCGCACGCAGGGCTTTTTTTATGAGTTGATCCGTTGATGTCAAACGGTTGTCCCGGGATTCGAGGGTCGCGTGTCTCAGCCCGAAGCGACCGCGAACGACCTCCACCTGCTCGCAAAAACCAACACCATCGAAGTCGCTGTCCGCTGATTCCAACCGCCGGCAGTTGACCTCGACCCGAAGCACGCTTCCCGGTCTGACGAAACTCTTATATGTAACGTTCCGCACCTCGCGCAGCAAGACGAGCGTCGGAACGAAATCCAGCGCGTCGCGCACCAGCCAGGCGGCAGCCTCCGCCATGGCCTCGAGCATGAACACGCCGGGCAACACCGGAAACGTCGGGAAATGATCCCCGAGGTATTCCTCCGCCAACGACACCGCCTTGACCGCGACGATCCGTTCGCCACGTGTCAACGCCACGATCCTGTCAATCAAACCGAATTTCATAGCTACCCGGGACGCCTCTTCCGCATTTCCATCCTCCGCCCCCGACTCCGCAACCACCGGGAATAGCATACAGCCCGGAATACAGGGGTCCACCATGCTCGGTCCCACGAACCGGGCCAGGGTGCGTGACAGGATCGGCTGTCGAAAAAAACGTAGGGCAGGTCGTTCTTTCGCCCCAAGGCGGAAGGTTGACCGGCCACGGTCGGGCCCGGCGAATAACCGTTGCGGTTGTGACGAACCCGCCTACAGGATAGTCAGTTGTCCTATAGCGTTCCGTCCGGGACCTATGCCTGTCATCAAGCGGGGACTGAGGGGGGTCGAGTCGCTATACAATAACTTACTTTGCTCGGCGCGTTTCGGGCTCACCGGTGCGAACGGATGTTGAGACCAATGCGGCAAGATCTTTAACGAGCGCGGAGCGAACGTCTGCCAACGAGCCGGTCATGCGCACCCCGGCCGCGCGGCGATGTCCGCCGCCTCCGCGGGCGCGGGCAAACGCCGCCACGTCTATATCCGGACTACCGACATCCGCCGGTGCTTTGCTGCGCAGTCCCACGCGCACCACGCCGTCTTCCTGCTCGACCATCATGATCGACACCAGCACACGCGCGATGCGAAGCGCTTCGTTGACGAGATCCTCGGTGTCCGCAACGGTCGCGCCGGTTTGTGCGAAGACGGATCGCGGCAATAAGGTCACCGCCAAACGCCCGTCGGCCAAAAGCTCGAGACGGTTGGCAGCCGCGGCGCGCAAACGGAAGCGCGCCTCGGATTCATGCTGAAACAGGTGCTCGAACGCAAGATGCGGTTTGACGCCGTGCTGCACGAGCGCCCGGGCGGCTTCGAAAACCCGTGCATCCGTGTTCGAATGACGAAACCAACCGGTATCGGTGGCGATACCGACGAACAGCGCCTCAGCAGTCGCCGGATCAAGCGGCCAATCCACCGTTTGAATCCATCGAT
>CAZWWW010000305.1:0-4556 GCA_964637715.1 uncultured Phycisphaeraceae bacterium
CATCCGGCGAATCGACTCGATACGGCGATACACAATAACGGATATTGCTGTAGTATCCGCCGTCTTTTCCTGCCGGTTCACAGCGAGGGTGGGGCGTTATCGCCCCGATTCAGACAAGACGCACCCCGACCGGAGACCGTGTGTTCGCGCGGAGCTACCATCGCACGGAACCTTAGAGCATTTATCGTTTTCATGGGCCGGTTCTTGGACACCCGCACCGGCCTCGAGACCGGGAAGATCGCGCGGGCTGAAGCCCGCGGCTCGGAGCAAAAGAACGGGAAATGCTCTAATCCGTATCAACGCGCACCGTCTCTTGAACCTTGCGACGTGAGGCGAGGGGCGCTACTATTTTCGCGCTCTTGTGCAGGCTGCGTGATGCCGGAGCGGAGCGTTCAGGAACAATGGCTATTCTTGCGGGGATTGATGAAGCCGGGTTCGGACCGACGCT
The DNA here is from genome assembly GCA_964637715.1 of uncultured Phycisphaeraceae bacterium. GTDB lineage: Bacteria > Planctomycetota > Phycisphaerae > UBA1845 > UBA1845 > CAZWWW01. Next base: position 449 of record CAZWWW010000305.1, read on the forward strand.
GGGTCCGCTCGTTGTGTCGGCGGCGGTGTTTCGCGTACCGGAACAAGCGTTAAACGATTGCCTGTGGACTACGCTTCGGGCAACGTGCAGCGATGGTTCCGATCGATCGAAACGAAGACTCATCATTGCCGACAGCAAGAAGCTGCACCGCGGTCGAGGTGATATCGCCGCACTCGAACGCGCGGCCCTGGTCATGCTGGCTGTAGCCGGGGAAAGCCCCAAGACGTTCAAAGAACTTATGGCACGCCTCGCCCCCGACATGGTCGCATCGCAAAGCGCCTATCCGTGGTATGCGGACGATGCTATGACGTTGCCCACCAGCCGGGATGTCGGCGATGTATCCACCCGGGCGAACGCCGTCCGGCGCGACGCGGTCATGCACGGGGTTGAGTTTCTGGGTCCGAGGTGCGCGCCGCTTCTTGAGGCCGAGTACAACGAACTCGTGCACCGCACCAGAAACAAATCCACTGTGCTCATGGGGCAGGCGCTGGGGCTGGTGGATCACATCGCCCGCAGCGCGCCAGCGGAAAACATCACGGTCTTTGTCGATCGACTCGGGGGTCGGACCCACTACCGCGAGGCGCTGCAGACGTCGTTTCCCGGCTGGGAGCTGTTCGTTCTGGCGGAATCTCCCGACCGCAGCGCGTATCGAATGAATGACCGCAACCGGTACGTGCGCGTTGAGTTTCGACCCGGCGGCGAATCACGTCATTTTGCTACCGCTCTGGCAAGCATCTACAGCAAATACCTCCGCGAACTCTTTATGGCTTTGTTTAATAGCTACTGGTGCGCACAGGTTGAGGGGCTTGCTCCCACAGCCGGTTATTACACCGACGCCCAACGCTGGCTGCGCGACGCAGCCGCTACCATCGAGCGAATGGGCGTACCGCGTGACCGCCTTGTTCGAGTCAAGTAGATAGAGCAAATGCCAGCGCAGCGTCACAGCTTATTCTTAAAGGTTCGTTGTGTGTGGCATGGGCAAGCAGCAGCTTGCCCGTGTCGTTCCGGGGGCAGTCACGGGCAAACAAGTTTGCCCATGCCACCCAAAAGACAAGGTGTGACAAAGCACTAGTCTTGTGTAGCGATTGAATCGCTGTTTCATCCGGCAAGACAACTCGATCCGGCGATACACAAAATCGAGAAACGCTTTAGAGTATTTGTCGTTTTCACGTGCCGGTTCTGGAATACCCAAACCGGCATCGAGACCGGGAAGATCGCGCGGGCTGAAGCCCGCGGCTCGGAACACAATATCGGGAAACGCTATAGCCCACAGCCCTTGCGTTTCGTCTTCACGTCGAGTGAACCGGTCACGCGGGCGGTTCAGGATCGGTTCCCGCGACGCGTTCATCGCGATTGTGCAGGCGCCGCCATTGGCGGCTGGTCGGTTCGCGCCGAACATGAGGAGCTACCACGTCGGTTGCTTTAACGACGCCCTCCAGCGAGACACCCGTTTCGATTCCCATCCGGTCGAGAAGGTAGACGAGATCTTCGGTAGCCAGGTTACCCGCGGCACCGGGCGCGTAGGGGCAGCCGCCGAGTCCGCCCGCCGATGCATCAAACGTCGCAATGCCCAGCTCCAACCCGGCGAACACGTTGGTCAGCGCCGTTCCGAAGGTATCATGGAAATGCAGTGCGAGTTGTTGCGCTGGAACCCGTTCGAGAACAAAGCCGACGGTTCGTTGAACATCGGTCGGCGCCGCCGCTCCGATCGTGTCGCTGATGGCCACTTCATCGACGCCGAGATCGATCAATCGTTCCGTCACGTTACGAACGCGGTCGCTGGCTATCTCGCCTTCATACGGACAAACGAATGCGGTGGACACATAGCCGCGAGCGCTCATGCCCAAACGCCGCGCCCGCTCGATCACCGGCGCAAAGACGGCGAACGACTCATCGATCGACATGCGGATGTTCTTTTTGGTAAACGTTTCGGACGCGGCGGTAAAGACGCCGATGCGTTTGATGCCGGATTCGATCGCGCGATCGAGCCCCCGTTCGTTCGGAACGAGCGCGGAAAAGCAGACATCAGGTCGATCAGGCAGACCCCGGGCGACGTCTGAAGCGTCGGCCAATTGCGGTATGACGGCGGGACGAACGAAGGAGGTGGCTTCGATGCTCTTCAACCCAGCCTCAACAAGCCCTTCGATAAAGGCCAGTTTGATCGATGTGGACACCGTGTTCGGCTCGTTCTGGAGACCGTCACGCGGTCCGACTTCGACGATCGTTACCCGTTGAGGAAGCTTCGACATGAGTCAGCTCGGATCACCGTCGAGCTCCAGCGTCGCCAGCAGCGCGCCGCGCTCCACCATCTCACCCACCGTGCAATGCAGGGCGTCAACGCGCCCCGGCGCCGGCGAGGTGAGCGACATTTCCATCTTCATCGATTCCATCACGACGAGCGGTTCTTTTGCGTCGAACGACGCACCCGGTTGTACGTTTAATTGCAGGATGGTGCCCGGCATCGGCGCGATAATCTGGTTGGAGGCTGCCGCCGCCGAGCCCGCCCCGCCAGCACGACGCGCGGTCCGCTGAACGAGCTGGAATCGATAGGCACGCCCCCCAACCCACACAGTGATTTCGTTATCGTCGCGTGTGGCAAAGTATCGAACCACGCGCCCTCCCAGCAACAGACATCCCCGCGCCGCGGTGTCGACAAGCTGCTCAAACTCGATGCCCCGATCGGCAATCCGCGCCTCACAAAAAGAACCGATGGCATCCGCTGCGCGGGCTATCTCGACTTCCAGAGGTTCGCCCACACCTTCGAGTTGTAGTTTGATCGTCGACATGCTTGCGGTTTACCTGCGCAGGCGATCAGGCCTCGCGTTCTCTATGAATCGAGCGTTCGTCATCAACGTACCATACGCCAGGGTTGGCCACACCACCATGCGCCGGTTCTGTCGACCCGCGAATCGTCTCGACGAACCCCCGATCTGCCGCCCCGCGCTCCCGATTGGGCGGTGAGCGCTGCGGCTATGAACGCAGCATCCGGCGGCGATGGGGCACGATCGGGCTGGACCACGTGGTCGGCGAGAAACTGCGTATGAACGTCGCCCGCGCGGAACTTCGCGTGATCTACGACGTTACGAAGGAACTCAATGTTCGTTGTAACACCAAGGGTGACAAACCGATCGAGTGACCAGAGCATACGATCGATAGCCTGGTTCCGGTTGCGGCCCCAGACGATCAGCTTCGCAAGCATCGGGTCATAGTAAACCGACACCTCCGACCCCGTGGTCACACCGCTATCGACCCTGATGTTGGGCCCATGCGGCGGGACAAAATGCGCAAGCGATCCTATAGACGGCACGAAACCGTGCGCGGCATCTTCGGCATAGACGCGGCATTCGATCGCGTGACCCGTCTGGACTAGATCCTCTTGAGAAAACGGCAACGCCTCACCGGCAGCGACACGCAATTGCGCACGGACGAGGTCATGCCCGACGATCATCTCGGTCACCGCGTGTTCAACCTGGAGGCGTGTGTTCACTTCGAGGAAGTAGAACGATCCGCTTTCGTCCAGCATGAATTCCACGGTGCCCGCATTCGTATACCCGATCGCCCGGGCGGCCGTGATCGCCGCCTCTGTGATGCTCCGGCGCAGCTCCGGGGTCAGTGCGGGTGAGGGTGATTCCTCGATGATCTTCTGGTGCCTGCGCTGGATCGAACACTCGCGCTCAAAAAGGTGCACCACGTTTCCGTGCGTGTCGCCGAAAACCTGGACCTCTACGTGGCGCGGTTTGTCGATGTATTTTTCAATAAACACCCGCCCGTCGCTGAACGCCGAGAGCGCCTCGCGCCGGGCGGACTCGATCGCCGCTTGAAGATCGCCGGGTTGTTCGACGATGCGCATCCCCTTGCCGCCGCCGCCTGCCGCCGCCTTGACGAGCACCGGGTAGCCGATGCGCTTCGCCTGTTTCGCAATGTGGGCGGGGTCCTCAGCGCCGGCGTCGCCGGACCAACCGGGCACGACCGGCACACCCGCGTCGGCGAAACGCTTCTTGGCGGTCAGCTTGTCACCCATGGCGCGAATGACGTCCGGGTTCGGTCCGATGAACGTCAAACCGGCGTCGGCGCAGGATTGGGCGAAGTCGGCATTTTCGGAAAGGAA
>CAZWWW010000306.1:0-4552 GCA_964637715.1 uncultured Phycisphaeraceae bacterium
ACAGTAGCCCAGGCGCATAAGCCCTGGGATCGAGTAGGCACGTGACCACGGAGCCACGCCGGGGCTCGGGGATTGTGATGCGTCGCGTTCCACGGGCTTACGCCCGTGGCTACTGGTTGGTCGCCCCGTTGGGGCTGAGGATGACCCGCCGATACTGTCATGCACCCCCGCACGTCGAGGTGTGACCATCGATTGTGGCAGTTCGGGGCTGACATGGTCACGCTTTGCAAAACGCTGATGCATCGAGTCGGTTAGGGTGTGGCCATGTGGATCGGCACGGTATGACGGTCTTGGTCACTAGAACATGCCCACGCAAGCGTGGGCATGGCACCCGGCACCCGGCACCCGGCACCCGGCACCCGGCACCCGGCACCCGGCACCCGGCACACATAAAGCATTTCCCGTTTTTGTGCTCCGAGCCGCGGGCTTTAAGCCCGCGCGATCTTCCCGGTCTCGGTGCCGGATCGGGTGTCCAAGAACCGGCACATGAAAACGATAAATGCCCCAACGTGTCCGTCTACGAGTTCGCCTACGCCACCAAGAATGGGCACACCCCCGCACGTCAGCGTTGGAGCGGAGCGGGCCGGCGCGAACCGGCGACAAACGGCTGATTCGTGTCAATGGCCGTGGACGGTTAGTATGCCCGCATGAGGTTAACGCGCGAAGTTCGCTTCTGGTCCGGGGAACCACAGGGCGTACACGGTGCCCGCAATAGCTGGGCAGGCGCACCCGGCGGCCAATACAGTGAGGCGTTTTGGACGCTCCGTGCCGAGGTGGAAGGGTGCGCCGACGCCTCCACCGGATTCGTGTGCGACATCCGCGCCATCGACGAATGGCTCCTGGGCGAAGTAGCAACAACCCTGCGACAGTCGATGTGTTTACACGACGGCACCCCCACGTCACCGGCAGCGGCCTGTCTCGTGGCCGTCGCGCAAGGGAAGCCGCCCGCCCTGCCCGCGTCCATTCGCGTCCATGCGCTGGAATGGGCGCTGTCACCACAAACGAGGTATACTGTCTTGTCCCACAACCCAACCCGCGTATTCCTGTCCCGGGCGTTCGAGTTCAGTGCGTCTCACCGGCTCGCATGCCCGGGGTTCTCAGATGAGCAAAACCGCCGTGTGTTCGGAAAGTGCAGCAACCCACACGGGCACGGACACAACTACGTCTTTGAAGTGACGTTGGATGGCACGCCCGATGAAACCACCGGGCAAGTATTCCCCATGCCCGAGCTGGATCGGATCGTGCAGGAGCGCGTCGTCGAACCGTTCGATCACAAGAACCTGAATGTCGAATGCTCCGCGTTCGCGGCAGTGAACCCCACCGTCGAGAACATAGCACGGGTGATCTTTGAGCGCCTCGGAGAGGCGTTTAAGACCGCTCGGCTCGCACATGTCAAAGTGTGGGAAACGCCCAAAACGTCGGCGGAATGTACAGCCGAGGACGTGCTCGGTGGTAGCGACGGGGCTTACCGAGGAACCTTGGGCCGTAGCGAACCTTGTGCCGGATTGCCGTGAACGTAAGATGGTGCCGTCAGGGCACGTCAAGGCGAGGCGGTGCAAGGCATGGCAGGGCAGGGCAGGGCGCGGTATGGGCGGGTCGGATCAGATGGTCTGGCCTGCTTTATTTTTTGGAATGAGTTAGGACACCGCCGTAAGACCGGACCCCGATAGACAAGCCGCCGACTCCGTGCGATACTGCGACCCGGACAGGTGCCAAGCGGACGTGCGCCAAACGGGTATGCGTGAAGCGGACGTGTGCGAAGCGGAACCGGCGACAGCCTTTAGGCCCGCGCGGGACGGTTGACGGTGTGCTGTGACAGCGCGGTCCGTCTGCGTGGCAGCGGTGTTGTGTCTGTACGGAAAGCGGCGACGGACCGAAGCTGCACTGTTTCAACGAGCCGCTGGGCGTAACACGGCTCCCCACATTGTTCGGTCGAACGTACATCAAGGCGACCATACGGCGAACAATCATGAGCATTCTTGTTGATAGCGAATCACGCGTCATCTGTCAGGGTATCACCGGGAAAGCCGGGGCGTTTCACACCGCGCAGTGTCTCGAATACGGTACGAAGATGGTCGGCGGTGTGTCGCCGGGTAAAGGCGGGCAGAAGTCCGAGCACGGGCTGCCGGTCTTTAATACCTGCCACGACGCCGTGCGCGACACCGGTGCCAACGTCACTATGGTTTTTGTACCGGCCGCCTTCGCCGCTGACGCAGCCATGGAAGCCGCCGACGCGGGCATCAAGCTGGTCGTCCTCATCACCGAAGGCATACCGACGCTTGATATGGTTCGCGCCCGCAAATACCTAGACGACAGGGCGATCAAACTCATCGGGCCTAACTGCCCCGGTGTCATAACGCCCGGTCAATGCAAAGTCGGTATCATGCCGGGATACATCCATAAGCCGGTCGAGAACGGAACGCCGAGCGTCGGCATCATCTCACGCAGCGGAACGCTGACGTACGAGGCTGTCTGGCAGTGCACCACCCGCAACATCGCGCAATCGACGTGCGTCGGTATCGGCGGCGATCCGATCAAGGGATTAAACTTCATCGAACTGCTGGGGATGTATCAAGACGATCCGAAAACCGATTCGATCATCCTGATCGGAGAGATCGGTGGGACCGATGAAGAAGAGGCGGCTGCGTTCATCACCGAACACGTCAAGAAACCCGTGGTCGCGTTTATCGCGGGTCAGACCGCACCGCCCGGCAAGCGTATGGGACATGCCGGGGCGATCATCAGCGGGGGTGAGGGGACGGCTGCATCCAAGGTGTCTGCCCTGCGCGAGGCGGGGGTAGCCGTGTCCGAATCTCCGGCGAAGATCGGTGAGACGCTGGAAGCCGCGCTCAAGAAGCGATAGCCGGTCGCGCGCACGGTCGCAGCGGCGGCAGGCGTTTCCTCCCGGCGCGTTCAGCGGTTTTCAAACACGGGCTGCGTTTATGGCGACGCACGGACCAGCGCTGTCAAAAAACCTCTTGGCACGCAATTTGTTGCTCCCGATCGGCGGCTACCCTACGGACGATGAACCATGGCGAATCACTGGCTGCTCAAAACGGAACCGTCCGACTACAGCTTCGACGATCTCGTACGCGACAAACGCACCATCTGGGACGGCGTCAGGAACAACCAGGCGCTGACGTTCCTTCGCCAAATGAAAAAAGGCGACCGCGCGTTCCTCTATCATACCGGCAAGGAGCGAGCGATCGTCGGCGTCGTACGCGTGGTGCGCGGTACCTATCCCGATCCCAACGCGGGCGACGACAAGATCGTTGTCGTCGACGTGGTCCCGCAGCAAAAAGTACCCCATCCCGTACCGCTTTCGACCATTAAGTCCGACCCGGCGTTCGCCGATTTTCACCTCGTGCGTATCTCGAGGTTGTCGGTGATGCCGGTCGCGCCCGCAATCTGGGCGAAACTCTGCGCCTACGCCGGTATCAAAAAGACGTAGCCAACCCAGGGGGTCTCTACAGGTTCGACCACGCCATGCCCGACAGTCCGACGACTTCACCGCTCGAACCGGATGCGCCGATACAACCCATCCCGCCCGGCATCCCGCTTGCCCGACCGCTCCCGCCTCCGCTCTATGCCCGGCCCGTCGACCCCATGCTGCTGTACTCAGCCACCCCCAAACAGTCGTGGGCTGACATCGGCTTGGTGATCCTGTTGCTCGTCGGCTTTGAGACGGGTGTCGGCACCATAATCATGATCCTGTTCGGTCCGCTGGGAGAAACGAGTGCGCCGAAGCTCGACCCGGCGGCGGCGTCCCCGCTTCGCGACTTTGTGATTCCCATGCTTGGATTAAGGGCACTGGCTACCGCGGTCGTGGTCTACCTCATTGCCCATCGCCGGCGGCAACCGCGCGAATCGGTGGGCGTGTCGACGCGTGCCTTACCCATCAACGTGATGATTGGCCTGCTCGCTCCGATCGCCGCTTATTGTTTCATCGGACTGGTGATGCTCACGATGATGGCGCTCTGGCCCGACACGATCCAAAAAATGACGGAGAACTCAGAACGCTTAATGGCGATCATCCCCCCGCTTAATCCGATGCTCTTCATTCCCCTGGCCATGTTGATCGGCATCTACGAAGAGGTCCTGTTTCGCGGGTTCCTGCTGACCCGTCTTCGGCGGGGAACCGGCAGTTGGACGATCGCGGTGGTCATCAGTCCGGCCCTGTTCACCGCGCTGCACGCCGGAGAGCAGACGTTACCGGCGTTGGTCATGGTGACGATTCTCTCGTTGATGTTCAGCGGATTGACGATCTGGCGGCGGACCATCGTCCCGGCCATCATAGCCCATACGCTGTGGGATTTATCGCAATTCCTGCTGATGTACTTCTCCGCCGGGGACCAGTGGCATTGATCGGTCGTGTAAGATGGGTGATACATGACAGCGGACACGACCAGCGATACAACAAAGCAACCGCGCAGGGCCGATACGAATCCGCTACGCACTGCGTTGCCGGATCGCGTAGTGCAATGTCACACCTTTTTGGGGGTGGCATGGGCAAGCAGCAGCTTGCCCGTGTTGTTCCGGGGGCCGTCACGGG
>CAZWWW010000307.1:0-4526 GCA_964637715.1 uncultured Phycisphaeraceae bacterium
TTTGGAGCTAAGACCGGGGATTTGTTCACATGGATTACCGTGTCGTTCACGGCTGTGTTCGTGTTGCTAACGGTTGTCGCCAACTTTGCGTTCGATGAGTCGGCGCGTCCTACGCCTGCGGCGGAAGTAACTGAAGGGGACGCGGGTAGTTCGGGTACCGTCGAACCAGGCGACTCGAACGTGAAGGTGCTTGATCTGGGTGGTGAACCCGTGAAGGTGGGAGAGGGTGCGGAGGGGCTTCCGATCAAGATCGAGCCGGTCAACCCCGATGCGGGTGACGCGCCCAGCGCCAAGGGAACGCCGGCGCTGCCCAAGACATCCAACGAGCCCGCCAACAAGCAGGGCGGTAAGGATGAATCCACGTCGGGTGATGATGGGGTGAACGATGACGCCGATGGTACGCAGGATTGACCCGCGTTTATGATCCTTTCCATGACGGGATACGGCGCGGCTGAGTGCGTGGACGACGGCGTAAGCTGCGCGGTTGGCATTCGAAGTGTCAACAACCGTTATTTGAAACTCAGTATCAAAACGCCCGAGGCGCTTCAGTTTCTGGAACCGGCCATCGAACGGCAGTTGAAGGGGCGTCTGGCACGCGGCACGGTCTCCTATTCGTTGCGGGCGCGCCGCGCGGATGATCTGGGTATCGCCGGTTTCGATGTGCCGACGCTCCAGGGCTATGTCGATCGCATGTCGCGGGTGCGTCTGCCGCCGGGTCTCCAAGGAACGATCGATCTGGTTGGGCTGGCGCAGTTTTTGTCGAGCGCCGAGCCGATTGAGCTCGGTCGGGAGCACAAAGAGCGCATGGCACGCGTTGTGGCTGAGCTGACCGACGGTGCGCTTGATTCGTTGATCGACATGCGCCGCACCGAGGGGCAGGCGTTACGGGCGGATTTGGACGAAAGCTGCGAAGCGATCCGCGGTCTGCTTGTGGCGATACGCGCGCGGGCTCCTATGGTTGTGGATGAATACCACGAGCGGTTGCGGGCGCGCGTGCAAACGCTGATGAGCGCGGGCAAGTTCGAGCTCGAAGCGGACGCGCTGGCTCGTGAAGTGGCGATTTTCGCGGAGCGATGCGACGTTAACGAAGAGGTGTCCCGGTTGAGTTCGCACCTGGATCAGTTCGGGCAGGTCTGCGATCGCGGGGAGCAGGCCGGTCGTACGCTGGACTTTTTGGCGCAGGAGTTGTTGCGCGAGGCGAACACGATCGCCTCCAAGAGCAACGACGCGGCTATAACGCGGAACGTCGTTGACATCAAGGGGCGCATCGATCGTCTGAAGGAACAAGTTCAAAATGTCGAATAGCGACGTCCGTCGACGCGCGGGCCAACTGATCGTGATCAGCGGGCCCTCAGGAGCGGGAAAGACGTCGATCTGCAACGCCCTGCTCGAACAGCTTCCCGATACGGTCTGGAGTATATCCGCCACCACGCGAGCCCCCCGCGCGGGCGAAGTGAGCGGTAAGAGCTACGAGTTTCTGACACCGGAGGAGTTCGCGCGACGCGAGCAGCAGGATGAGTTCCTGGAGAGCGCCACCTACGTGGGGCATCGCTACGGCACGCCCCGGGCACCGGTGGAGCGAGCGCTGGCTGAGGGTGTGAACGTGGTCATGGAAATCGAGGTGCAGGGCGGCATGCAGGTCGCTCGGAAAATGCCGGACTCGGTGCGCATTTTCGTGCTCCCCCCCAACATGGCGTCGCTTCGGGCGCGGTTGGAGGGGCGAAAGACCGAGGCGGAGGAAGTGATGGCCCGTCGCCTCGCGGAGGCGGACGGCGAAATCGCCGTCGCCCGAGACAGCGGTTGCTACGAATACTTCGTGGTGAACGACGACCTGGACGCCACGATTGAAGAGGTCAAGCGCATTATACGCAAGGGTGAACAACACTGATGATTGAAGCACTACGTAACGACGACATCATTCTCAAGTTCGGCGGGCGGTTCAAGCTGGCGGCGCTGATTCAGCGGCGCTGGCTTCAACTCATGCAGGGCGCCAGACCCATGGTCGATCCCAAAGGGCTGACCGAGATGGAAGTCGTCGTACAAGAAATCGTCGAAGGCAAGATCGAGATGGAAATCCTCGAGGACGATGCCGACGATGAACCGACCGTCTGAACCTTCGACCCCGCCCAAGCTCGATGGATACGAAGTCGTCGTGGGTGTGACGGGCGGAATCGCGGCCTACAAAGTCTGCGAAGTGGTATCGCGGCTCGTGCAGCGCGAGGCGGGTGTCACGGTGGTTATGACCCGGTCGGCGCGCCGGTTCGTCGGTCGGGTTACGTTTCAGGCGCTGTCGGGTCGACGGGTGCTGACAAGCCTCTGGCACGACGAACAGCACGGTGACGTTCAACACATCGCCCTGACCGGCGGGGCGGATTTGATACTCATTGCACCGGCGACGGCCAACACCATCGGGAAGATCGCAGGGGGGATCGCAGACGACCTGCTTACCACGTTGGTGGTCGGGACGGGTTTGCCCGTGTTGCTGGCGCCGTCGATGAACGATCGCATGTGGGCGAATCCACTGGTGCAACGAAACGTACGCACGCTCCAGGATCATGGCTATGGGCTTGTCGGACCGACTTCGGGGTGGCTCGCGTGCCGCAGTGTCGGACCGGGGCGCATGGCCGAACCGGGCGATATCGTCGACGCCGTGGTTGAACGAATAAATAGCAAACCGCCGAAATCGCGGGCGACGTAAAACCATGTGTCCACGAGTGCCACCTTGCGGCACTTAAAAAACGATCGCTGTCCCGACGATCGGTTCGACAGCTTCGCCGCGAAGTGCCTGAGTCATCCCGGCTCCGGTCTCGGTGCCTTTTGCCCCACAGCATTCTCTGTTATGGTGCCTCGTCGCATGGAGTCGAAGTACAGGATAGGTCAGTGATCTGACGGTGCCGGGGAAACAGCGCTTGCTCTAGAGCAAGCTCTCTTTTTGTGTAGCGGTCGAATCACCGTTTCATCCGGAGAATCGACTCGATACGGCGATACACAATAACGGACTATGCTGTAGTTGACTCACATCATGCGCATGCTTATCACCGCCGGTCCGACGCGCGAATACTTCGACACGGTTCGATTCATCTCGAACCCATCAAGCGGAAAGATGGGCTATGCGCTGGCCGACGTCGCCGCGCGGCGCGGGCACGAGGTCGTACTCATATCCGGTCCCGTTGAGCTGCCTGAACCCGATGGGGTGGACGTGGTGCGCGTCGTCAGTGCGACGGAGATGTTCGAAGCTTCGATCGCCGCGTTTGAACGCTGCCGGGCGGCTATTATGACCGCGGCGGTGTGCGACTATCGCCCCACCCGCAAGATCGATCACAAGCTGAAAAAACAGGCCCGCATGCGCCCCATTCAACTCCAACCCACACAGGATATTTGTGCGCACCTCGGGCGGATCAAAGGCGAGCGCGTGGTCGTCGGGTTCGCCATGGAAGATCACGACCACAAGGCTCATGCCCAGGCCAAACTAAAGCGAAAACGGTGCGACGCCATTGTGTTGAACGGGCTCGAAAACGTCGGCGGCGATCGCGCTGTAATCGACATCCTGCTGGCCCGCGGAGGGTGGACGCCGCCGGTGTCGGGAAGCAAGCGAGATGTGGCCGAACACGTCGTTTCGCTGGTCGAGACACTTTTGTTACAAGACAATTAGCGCCGGTTTCTCGTAGGGGAAGCCGCGTCCGAAGCGAAACACGGAATAGGCGTGATTTCCTGAGATATCACGGTGCAGGACGAAACGCGCCGGATTTGCGCGTAACACGCCGACGGATGGCCGCTAATCTACTATTAAACATAATGTTATATGAGTCTCGCCGACCCCAGGAGGTGTTCGACGGTTAACAACTCACACCCGGCGCCCATGAAGTCGGGCGGTTCCGGCTGTCAAAGGTTCAAGAATCGGCGTGGGCGGGACCGATGTTCACTGGAACCGGCTATCGAGCGCGCGTGCGGGCTGCGCCGTTTGTCGTGGTGAATCTAACCGGCGAAATCTTTTTACTTTGCCGGTTGACTGGCCACGAACGCTTCTTACAATTTCGCCCGCTGGCGTAGCGCTACGATACGCCGGTTATCTCCCCGGCGGGGGAAGGCATGGAGGCTCGCAACCTCAGACCTGCGGCGGTCGCTTCGAAGCTGGCGCGTACTCGAAGTGGCAAGCGTCGCGTATTCAGTGACGTCCGGGCGCATCCGGACGGTTGGTGTAGGCCGCGCGTGTGCTGGCCAGAACCGAACCGGTCGCGGTGCGAATGTGGCCTTTGGTCATGGTGGGTGAACGATCGACTCGACGACCAGGATGGTTATCGGATCGAAGGGCTCGTCATGCCGGGCTGTTGTGTAGTGGTTTTTGTAACTGGTGAAATTGAGGCGCGTGTCAACGAAGCACGCCACAGGCTTTCACTTTCTCTTGGAGGTCAACCGTAATGCTAGGCTCGAATGGTACGTTTGACACAGGGATCCGTGCGATGACGCGTGGACTTTCCCGGTGGGGCACGCTCTGTGGCGTGTTGGCGATGCTCGTGTATCTTGAT
>CAZWWW010000308.1:0-4526 GCA_964637715.1 uncultured Phycisphaeraceae bacterium
CACGATGCAAACTGAAGTCCGTGTATCCTAAAATTAAGCTGTGACAAAGCACTAGTTTCCTGTTGGACAGGGTGGAACCGGCACGGGTCCGGCGCCTCCGCAGAGGTTCCGCCGTTCGTTATTAGAAACGTCATTGGGAATTGAGCGGCGCATGGGTGTGTTGATTGACATGGTTGAGGCGATTCGTTCGGGAACGCGATCGGCCACGGAGTGCGTGCGCCAATCGCTCGATCGCATCGAATCAATGAACGATCGAGTTGGTGCGTTCATCAGTGTCAACGCTGACCGCGCTTTGGATCAAGCGCGCCGTATCGACGAATCGCGCTCGCGCGGCCAGCCGGCTGGTGCGCTGACTGGGGTACCGATCGCCGTGAAGGACAACCTGTGTACGTCGTACGGACGCACCACATGCGCGTCGAACGCACTGGCGGACTTCCGTGCGGGGTACGACGCCACTGTCATACAGCGGCTTGAACAAGCCGGGGCGATTGTTGTCGGAAAGACGAACCTCGACGAGTTCGCCATGGGTAGCAGCACTGAACACAGCGCGCTGTTCCCGGCGAGGAATCCATGGGACTTGGACTGCGTGCCGGGCGGATCATCCGGCGGGTCGGCGGCGGCTGTTGCGTCCGGCATGGCCCCGGCGGCGCTGGGCAGCGATACGGGCGGATCAATTCGGTTGCCCGCCTCGTTCTGCGGCGTGGTTGGTCTCAAGCCGACGTACGGTCGCGTGTCGCGCTACGGGCTCGTCGCGTTTGCGAGCAGTCTCGATCAAATCGGTCCGATCGCCCAGGACGCGCGCGACGCGGCGCTGCTGCTCGGCGTGATGGCCGGACACGATCCCCTCGATACCACCTGTGCGAACGAGACCGTACCGGATTACCTTCCGGCACTCGATCGACGCATTGATCCCGTGCGCATCGGCGTGTGTGAAGAATACTTCAGCGATGGTCTTGACGAGGCGACGCGCCAGGCCGTTCACACGGCGCTGCACGTACTCGAACAAAGCGGCGCGACCCTCGTACCCGTTCGCCTGCCGCACATGGATTATGCGGTCGCGTGTTATTACTTGATCGCCACGGCGGAGGCTTCGAGCAATCTCGCCCGGTTCGACGGTATCCATTACGGTCATCGATCCGCCGAGGCACGGAGTATTCTGGACGTCTATACCGCGTCGCGCGGCGAAGGGTTCGGCGCGGAGGTCAAGCGGCGGATCATGCTCGGCACCTATGCCCTGTCGAGCGGTTATCAAGACAGGTATTATGTGAACGCCTCGAAAGTGCGCACGCTCATCAAGCGCGATTTCGAAACCGCGTTTGAACAGGTGGATGTCATAGCCTCGCCCGTCGCGCCCCATACCGCCTTCCGACTCGGCGAGAAATCCAGCGATCCGCTGGCGATGTATCTGGAAGACATCTACACGATCTCCGCGAACCTGGCGGGTATTTGTGCGATCAGCCTTCCCTGTGGGCTTGACGGTTGGGGGCTGCCGATCGGACTGCAGCTCATGGGACCGGCGTTCGGTGAGGAGCGACTCTTGTCCATCGCCCATCACTATCAGTGCTTGACCGATCATCATACCAAGGCGCCGGGTTCGGCGCCGACCCCGTGAAGTAATCATTATGGCGCGTTCGACTGTTGATTCCCTGCTCCGCACGACCCAGGCGTACTGCGAGCAATTATGTGACAAGGAAACGCTCGACGCCGGCGTAGCCTTCTACAGCGAGCGGTTCGCCGCCGTAGCCCAAGCGAATCAGTTCCGCGAAATCTGGATCGACGATCCTTCGACGATCCCGCAGGCGTGGGAACAGGGCGCCCGATGGTTCGGTAATCGCGGGTTGCGCTGTCTGCGCTGCGCCCCCGCCGGTGGTCAGCCCTCTGCGGCCCTGTCGAGCTTTCTTGTCGAACAAGGATTCACGCCGCGCGTCTACTCCGCTATGGTCTTAACGAAATGGGTTGAGATCGCGCCCGTCGCGACGTTGAGGATTCTCCCGGCGAGGGCGATGCGCGCCGCGTTTCGCGAAACGATTGAGCGCACGACCGCTGCAACAGACTCCGCCGCGGTCGGGCAAATCGTCGCGGCGTACGAAGACCGGCTCGACGATCCCCCGTTCGATATGTTCGTCGCGATGAAGGAGCACGAACCCGCCGGATGCTGCGCACTGTACCAGGTCGGCGACGTCGCCCGAGTTATGGACCTTGCCATGCTCGACGGATGTGACGACGCCCACGTGGGTGTCGCGCTGGTCGGCCACCTGCTCACGATTGCGCGTCGCCTGGCTATGAAACATGTCTACGTGCAGGTTCCCCTAGACGACCGACCGCGTCGCGCGCTCTTTGAGCGATGCGGGTTTGTAGAGGATGGTACATTGACTGAGTTCGAGCGGGTTCAGGATCGTTCCCCATGACCGCGCGAACCTTTTCCCGACAAACACTTTCGGGGGCAGCACGGTCAAACGTCGGACCCGCAGCAAGAACACTCACGCTGCCCTACGGTGCCTCGAAAACCGTCGCGACGCCTTGCCCCACGCCGACGCACATCGTAGCCAACCCCCGCCGCGCGCCGCGGCGTTTCATCTCGTGCAGTAAGGTCGTCACAATGCGCGCCCCGCTGCATCCCAGCGGATGACCCAGCGCTATGGCCCCGCCGTTCGGATTCACGCGCTGCGGATCCAGTCCGAGCTCACGAATACAGGGAATCGACTGAGCCGCGAAAGCTTCGTTCAACTCCACAACGTCGAGTTGGTCGATGCTCAACCCAGCCCGCCTGAGGGCTTTGCGCGTCGCGGGGATAGGACCGAGCCCCATGCAAGCGGGATCAACCCCCGCCGTTGCCGAGGAACCCACCACGGCGAGCGCAGGCAGCTTCCATCGCGCGGCTGTCTCCGCCTCCACAATCAACAGGGCGGCGGCTCCGTCGTTGATCCCCGAGGAGTTGCCGGCGGTGACCGTGCCGTCCTTAGCGAACGCCGGTCGTAGCTTGGCCAGCGCTTCGAGGGTCGTGTCGGGACGAGGGTGTTCGTCGCGATCCACGATGATCGGATCGCCCCGGCGTTGTGGAACCTCCACCGGGATAATCTCGTCGGCGAAGCGACCCGCCTCAACAGCCAACCGGCACTTGCGCTGCGAATCGAAGGCGAACTGATCTTGCTCCTCCCGGGAGAGCTGATGTTTTCGCGCCACGTTTTCGGCGGTCTCGCCCATCGAAAAGGGATGATGGCGCTCAGCCAAGCGCGGGTTGGTGAAACGCCAGCCGATAGTCGTGTCATAGGATTCCGCGTTGCGATCAAACGCCTTGGTGGACTTGGCCAATACGAACGGAGCGCGGGACATGCTCTCGACGCCACCGGCGATAAATACGTCGCCGTGATCCGCTTCGATCAGGCGTGCGGCGATGTTGATCGCATCCAGGCTCGAGGCGCAGAGCCTGTTTATGGTGGAACCGGGCACGGAATCTGGTAGTCCAGCCAGCAGCACGGCCATGCGCGCGACGTTGCGGTTGTCTTCACCCGCCTGGTTGGCGGCGCCGAAGTACACGTCGTCGATGAGCGACGGGTCGATCCCCGTTCGATCGACCAACCGCCGAATCACCAGACTCGCCAGATCGTCCGGCCGCACCGCGCTCAACGCCCCGCCGTACCGCCCCACCGGGGTCCGCACAGCCTCAACGACAACCGCATGGCGTGAACTCATGGTATTGATCTTTCGCAATAAGAGCGCATACTCGGTCCAAGACCGGGGCGTTTCTCGTTTGTTCGTTCCGGACCGCGGGCGTCATGCCCGTACCGCACAGTTTTCATCAAGCGGTTAGCGCCGGAGGGTGCCCGTCACCCTACGCCAGCACCTTCTCCAACCGCTCCAGGGCCCAGTCTAATTCGTCTTGCGTGATGACAAGGGGCGGGGCAAGGCGCATGGTTTGTTCGTGCGTGTCTTTGCACAACATGCCGAGTTTCATGAGTTCCTGGCAGTAGGTGCGTGCGACGCCGGCGCGCTCGTGGAACTCGATACCGACCCACAGACCCCGACCGCGAATGTCTTTGACCTTATCCGTCCTAATCGCCCGGAGTTTCTCGAAGAGGTATGCGCCCATTTGCTTCGCGTGAGACTGATACCGACCGGTCTTGAGCATCGATACCACCTTCCGCGCAACCGCACAGGCCAGTGGATTCCCACCGAAGGTGCTGCCGTGGTCGCCGGGCGTAAAGACGCTGAGAATCTCACGGCTTGAGACGATCGCGGAGACCGGCATGATCCCCCCACCGAGCGCCTTGCCGAGAATCATGATGTCCGGTTTGACGCCTTCATGTTCGACGCAAAAGGTCGAACCGCATCGACCCAGACCGGACTGAATCTCGTCGGCGATAAACAAAACGTTCTTTCGCGTGCAGAGGTCGCGCACCGCTTTAAGATACCCGTCCGGCGGAACGATGATGCCCGCTTCACCCTGAATCGGTTCGACAAGAAAACCCACCGTGTTGTCGTCGATGGCATTTTCGAGTGCGGCGATGTCTCCATATTTGACGATC
>CAZWWW010000309.1:0-4524 GCA_964637715.1 uncultured Phycisphaeraceae bacterium
GTCGAATCATCGTTTCGTTGGGCGAATCGGCTTGATGCGGCGATACACAAAAACGGACTATGCTGTAGCCCTCGTTGATCTTCCCCTGCGCAGTCAGACCCCGGACGCCTGGGTGGATCGCGCCCTGCGCGAACCGCTCGTCCTACTGAATGACCACGCTTGGCTTGAGAAGAAAGCGGCGTCTAACGCCCTTGAATTGCTGAACCGTTGGCCCGAACCGAACCCGCCCGAGAACTGGGTATCGGCCATGACCGCGATCGCCCGTGATGAAGTTGAACACCTCGCGGTGGTCGTTCGTTTGCTGGCACGACGCGGCGGTCGCCTCACGCGGACACACCGCAACCGCTATGCAGCCGCCTTGCGCGGTCTCGTGAGACGCGGCGCAGGTCCGGATGAACTGGCCGACCGGTTGATGGTTTCGGCGCTGATCGAAGCGCGATCGTGCGAACGCTTTGAATTGTTGTCTCGTAGATGTGACGACGGCGAGCTCGCGAAGCTCTATCGGGGGCTGTGGGCGTCCGAGGCCGGACACTACCGCATGTTCCTCGATCTCGCCCGCCAACTCCCGTCCAAACCAAAGATCGACGCCCGGTGGCGCGCCATGCTTGACGCCGAAGCGGAGATCATCGCAACCCAGCCTCCCGGTGCGACCATGCACAGCGGTCTCTGACCGGAAACGCCGCGCGTCCGACTTGCTGTAGACAACCTCCCTGAAACAAACCGCGCGATTGGGCACCAACGAGTTCGAGTTTGCACGCCGTTCCAGCGTGTCATCTGATCTTGTCTTCGGCGCAAGAGACGAGGGCGACTCGGGCTTCCGTTCAACGAAAACCCGCGTCACCCTCGGAATCATAAGCCTTTGCGGTGGGGGGGCGGCCCGCCTCAACCGCGCGACAGTTCGTCGTCGATGATTTTCTTAAAGGCGGAAAACGGCTGAGCGCCCGACAGGAAGCGACCATTGACAAAGAACGCAGGCGTCCCTGTCACACCGGCCGCCGAACCGATCTTCATCGTTTTCTGGATCGTACTCCGGTACTTATTCGATTCAAAACAACTGTTGAACCGGTCGGTGTCCAAACCGATATCCACGGCGTATTGCTTCAGGTTTTCGTCCTGAATCGCACGCTGATTGGAGAACAGCTTGTCGTGGTAATCCCAGAACTTGCCCTGCTCGTTCGCGCATTCGGCTGCTTCGGCGGCGGGCATGGCGCGCTTGTGCATGCCAAGCGGGAAGTTTCGAAAGACGATGCGTACTTTGTCGCCGTAGGTCGACTCAATCTGCTTAAGGGTCGGACCGACCCGAGAGCAGAACGGTCATTGAAAGTCCGAAAATTCCACAATGGTTACTTTGGCCGTGGGCGGACCCTTTATGGGTTCGCCATCGGCAATCACCATCTTGATACGAGGCACGTCAAGCAAGACCTTGATCTTTTGTTTCGCCTTGATCTCTTTCATCAGCCTCGACTTAGCGCTCTGCTGCCGAGTCCGCGCCAGATACGATTTGATCTGACCACGCACCTTGTCAAGCGTTCGGCTCCCCATGCGCGCCTTGTTGGCGTTATAGTATTGTTCGGCATCCGCATCCGTGACGGGGGTCGCCTTTTCAGCGATACGCTGGGCGACAAGCTGGTCCACCGTCAGACCCTTGGCCGCTGCTTCCTTGCTCAAGACGCGGTTCAGGATGAGATCGTCCAGCGCGCCGGATCGCGCGTCGTATAACGACTGCGCCAGCTTCATGTTTTTACCGATCGCCACCGCATCCAACTCGGCCATGGTGACCGGCTCACCGTTGACATACGCGGCGATGCCCGCGTCCTTTGCAGCCGGGCTTTCCGCCCGGACGACGCCCGCGGTGAGCAGGGCTAACAGCCCCACATAGCTCACCGCCCGTGTTCGTTTCAAGCTCATGATCGGCTCCTTTCTAACAACGTTTAGGATACTGCATTAGGTTACCGCTTACCTTGCACAAGGGAAAGTATCACGATTGTTTCTTTCGACACACGGGCACCGGACCCTGCGTTATTCAAACCGCCGACCCCGATCCGCGTCTATTTCGGTCGCGGGTCCAACAGGCCGGACCTCAACACATTTCATTCCACGACGCTCCATCAGATCGGCACCGGTTGGTCCGCGAATAGCGTCCGCCACCCCGTTTTAACCATGCCCAAAGCGTTGTCGGGCGTCCATTTCCACACACCGAACGTGCAAACGCTAGCGTATTCTTTGACTCAGCTCCCCACTGTAACATCGGGATCCGGGGTGTCGACCCTGAGGTGTGACCGGGGCGTTACAGAAGAGGCCCGAGGATGTCCAGCCATTCGATCATGCGCAGTCGATAGGTATGCTCGGTCAACGTCCGCGTCTGCCCCGCCCGGGCCAGCGCCCGCCGCTCCGCCCCATGCGCCAGCAGATACTTGACCCTCTCCACGCACTCCTGAGGGCTGTCATAGTCGACGACCTCCCGCCCGGGCTCGAACACCGTCGCCAGATTCGACTTCCGATCGGTCACCAGGCAGGTGCCCACGCCGGTGGCTTCGTACAACCGCATGTTGTTCGCAAACGTCTCTTGCGTCGCGTCACCCGCTTCGATGCGGGCGTGACGGTTGAGCGTGACGCGCGAGCGAGCCAACGTGCGGTACATGGCCCACCCCCACGCTTGCCCTCGATAGTGATCGTGGATCGGCGATCCTTTGGGAACCGCCTCCCATCCGTAGCCGAATACGTCGACCGGTAGCTCCCGGAGAATCGCCTCGAGCCACGTCCGCCTGTCGGTATGCGACGGGGCGTACCCACCCACGAAGGTTACATCGAAGACTTCGGGCTCATGACCGATGCGATCGAGCACCCGCTCATCGAAGCCCAAACGAAACGGTTTCGCTCTGAGCCCCGCGCGGCGCAGGCGGTCAACGAGCGGTGCGTACGATGACAGCATGAGGTCATAGGCGGCGTAGGTTCGATCCGCGTGAAGCGGCGATGCGACCTGCCCGGCGATCAACCGAACGTGGGCCTTCATGTCGGCCAGAAACGAATCGCCCAGCGGACACCATTCGAAGACGAACAAGACGTCAGGTGTGAACGCCTGTACCTGTGCGGCCACAATCTGCCGCCGCCTATCGTGAACGTTGCCCTCAAGGCGCAGACCGTGCTCATCAGCCCACCGCGTCTGCAGCACGTCTGCGTTGCAGATCACCTCACACGCCGCACAGCCCAGCCGGGAAAGCTCGAACGAATAGGCGTCACCCACACCAAAGCCTGTATCAAACAGCGCCTGAAGCTGCTCATCATAGTTCAGCGACGATAGGGAGGGGTTGTCTGAGTAAAACGCGTCCAGAAACTCCGGGTAGTAGGTGCGAACAAAAAGGCATCGTGGCTGCATGGGAACGTGTGTGGATAGAGCAAACGCTGTCTTGGTGCAGTGGTCGAACCACCCATTCATCCACCCGATCGACTCGAAAGGGCGATTCACAATGACAAACAATGCTGTAGTGAGCCGACCCGAAGCGCCGCCGCGCCGGGCCAGATACGTCCTACGCCGAAACGGAGCGCCGGCGTATCGAAGTGGACAGGGGTTCTCCGTGTTCGATGAATGACGCCAACCGCGGAACCCGGCGGAATCGGTCACCACGCCAATCGCCCAGCGTCAATCCCGCGGCCGTCATGGCCATGCGCAACTGCCTTATCCCTGACCGAACGTTCCATCGAAAAGCGAAACTCGGACACATCGCCAAGAGTCGGGCGCCGTCGACCCGGTAGCTGCGCATGTCGAGCACGTCGTCCGCCGGCACGCGCGAACACTGCGGCACCTCCTCGGTCACGATGTCGGCTAGATCCATGATGCGTACGTTCGCCGCGGTGTCGGCTAGGTTGACCACGGTGTGTTCCAGCGCGTCGTCCGGTAGAGCAAGCAACTCCGCATAGGCCCGACACAGGTCCTCCACGTGTATCAACGGTCGCCACGCGCGACCGGCCGTTTGCATGTCGATGCGTCCGCGCGTAATGGCCGCACCGACGAAATCATTCACGCACAGATCGAGCCGTAATTGCGGAGAGACGCCGTATACGGTGGCGTTTCTCAACAAAAGCAGCTTGAATCGCCCGTCTGCGAGCGGTGTCAATGCCTCCTCACACCGAAGTTTCGAACACGCATAGGGGGTGATCGGCGCGGCGTCGCCTTCTTCATCCAGCACGCCGTTGCCGCGACCATAGACGGCGCAGCTCGAGGCAAACATAAACCTTGAAACCTGTGCCCGTTTCGCGCACTCCGCAAGCCGAATCGTCGCCTGTACGTTTACTTCGTCGATCAGCGCGGCGGAGCGTGTTGAGCACAGGCCCTCGGGCAGCGCCGCCAGGTGAACGATCGCGTCGAACGAAAGGAGATCCGTGAACTCGATCTGGCGCACATCAAGATCAAAGCTGGGGATGGTTTCGTGCGTGCGTCCAAATCCGCAACCCCGGTAGAGATCGCAATCCAATCCGAACACTTCGAACCGGTGATGGCGCAGTACGCTCGTAAGCACACTGCCT
>CAZWWW010000310.1:0-4496 GCA_964637715.1 uncultured Phycisphaeraceae bacterium
CAGTCCGTCCAGCGTCTAATCTCATCCCAGAACGCGCTTCCCCGAACGACCCTGCGCACTTCGTGGGCATGACGCTCGACCACCCGCCCGGCAAACGAAGCCCCCAGCGCCCGCCGGTCGACAGAATCGACAGGCGCGTCATCGGCGGAACGTGCCGTCGAGGAAAGCAAAGCACCGAGTACGGGTGTTTGCCGCAGCAGCGACGACATGCGGCGCGTTTGTCCGGTGAGCCATCGGCGCGTTTCGTTCAGGCGCAGCACGCGCGACAGCCATTCGAGCTGCCGCCGTTCCTCGGGTGTCATCAATCCCGTCATGCACGCGCGCACAGAAGGCACGGTGCGTTGTGCGACGGCTTCGATACCGTCGCGCAACAATTCCAGCCGGGCGGATCGTTCCTCGTTTTGATTCAGCACTTCATTGGCGGTGTCGCCGACGAGACGGCGTAGCGAGCGGGTCCGATCCGGCGGGGGGGAGCCGGCGAACGCTTTCAGGTCATCGAACGTACCCGGAGGAAACCGGCGCAGCCCCCGACCGCGGCGAAACCCGAGCACGCTAAACCCCTGGGAATCCAGCGCGCTTGCCCGCTCGGTCAGCGCCGCGTGATCCGCATCCGACAGCGCCGCCTCGCGCGTTTGGTTGAACACGACCCAGCGGTCCTGCCCGACCCGAATCGACCGGGCGCGCAGGGTCGAGTTCGATTGCCGATCGAACCAGCGCTCGTCGTCAAGGACGATGATGATGTGATCGAACCACGGAAGCAGCGCCAGAGCGAGATCGCCTTGCTCCGCAGCCGCCCCCGAGGTGAAGTCGGGCAGGTCGAAAAGAATCACGTCACGCAGCGCATCGATCCCGTGATAGACGACCGCGGCGCGTTCGGGGCTGCCCGTCACGTCGTCGTCAAGCTCGACAGCGTCGGCGCCCATGCCCGCCAGGAACCAGTCCGTAGCGAACAGCTTGTCGATATCCGCCCGCCGTGCTTCGTGGGCTGCGAGAATGGGACCAAGCGTGGCGTGTCCCCGCGCGGTGATGCGGCTTGTCAAATGGCCGTCGAGCAGGTTGTCGAACAGCGTGCTCTTACCCGAAGACGCCCCGCCCAGCAGACCCACCATAACGGAAAGACGTGCTGACGGATCGCGGGCAAGCCCAAGCCGGCTCACCGCGTGGGTCGCCTCACCGGGCCAGGGAAGGCGCAGCTCATCGCGCAACCGGTTGACGCCGGATAAAACCATCGCCAGCGCTGCATTGTCCTGTTTATGCGTCATGGATCGAAATGGTATTCGAGACTTCCCGCGAAATCTTCGCGTCGTTTCGCTCGCACGACATAATTAACGGATGAGAAGTCCCTTGCGTGCTTGAACCGGCTGGGGCTCGGGCGGTTCCTCTATAATCCGTCAGCTTTAAGGCTAGTACGTTGCCACAGGTGATTTGATGTGTGGCATGGGCAAGCAGCAGCTTGCCCGTGTTCTCTATCGGAAACGCACGGGCAAACAAGTTTGCCCATGCCACTCCGCGATACTCATCAATTATTGAGCTGTGTCGGAGTACTAGCACCGTGTTTCATGAATTCCGCGACTATCGCCGTCGTCCCCATTCTGGAAAGCACGGGGCTACAACGTCCAGTGGATAGTCGCACTTCTTATGAAACGCTGCACTAGGGCGTTTCAACGCCACCGTGCGTTGTGTGTTACCATGCCGGAACATAGCCACCATAAGTCGTCGGCGTACTTTCCACAACGCGGGTGGCGGCATCGGCGTGCTGAACAACGTCGGCGGTAGCTCACCGTTGGCAAACGACCCGCGAACCCACGCGACGGGTTGACCGTCACGCTCGAACATCGAGGCGTGGCGGCACGTCAAACGGGTTTCACGCGCAGGACTTCCACGTCCGGGTAGTTCGCCTGCTGAACGGCGAGGCTTCGCGCCTCTTCCAGGCTGTTGGCGTACAAACGGAATTGTTTTACGGCACCGGGTTTTTTTTCGCCCGGGCATCTATACTTGAAGTAGATGACGTATGGTTTGAGCATCTTTGTTATCGATCGGTACAACCGGTTCGCATCGCCGAGCGGGCGCCGTTATGACGCGCTCTTGTTTTCCGCGCCGCCCGCATCGCGCCGCCCGGAGCGCCCCGCGTCGATCCGCGCCGCGCGTATAGGCCCATCACACGACGGCGCGTTGTAGTGGATCGGGTGGGCTTTCGTCAAGCGTACCGCACCGGGGGTTATCGGTACGCATTCGGGTCGGGTACTGTGTTCAGCCACCAGGAACTTGCGGTCGATAGACACTTGATCGTACGCACAGACCAGACCGGTCCGGTTGATGGTGTTTTCGGGCCGTGCTAGAATCCTTTGCGTGGCTGCCCGGGAAAACCCGGGTTGGACACGGCCACGCCGCACAGGGCGTGCTGTGGGGGGGTGACGGAACGCTATAACCGCCCCGGCGACACTGAAGTTTCGGCCACGCAGCCGGAGCGGTAGTTGGGGATCGGATCCAGGAGATTGATTGCCGATGTTTGAGCGATTTACAGATCGTGCCCGGAAAGTCATGGCGCTGGCCAATCAGGAAGCCCAGCGATTCAACCACGAGTACATTGGAACCGAACACATCCTCCTTGGATTGGTCAAGGAAGGGTCAGGCGTCGGCGCCAACGTGCTGAAGAACCTGGACGTCGATCTCCGCAAGGTTCGACTGGAGGTGGAGAAGCTGGTCAAGAGTGGTCCGGAAACGGTCACGATGGGCAAGCTGCCGCAGACGCCTCGCGCGAAAAAAGTGATCGAGTATGCGATCGAAGAAGCCCGCAACCTCAACCACAACTACGTGGGTACCGAGCACCTGCTGCTCGGTTTGTTGCGCGAGCAGGACGGGGTAGCCGCCCAAGTGTTGATGAACCTGAACCTGCGGCTCGAGGACGTTCGCGAAGAGGTGTTGAATCTGCTGGGCGCCAGTGAGGAAGGCGAGGAAACCGTCGGCACCGCGCCGGGGGGTGAAAAGAAGGGTAAGAGCAAAACACCGGCGCTGGATTCGTTTGGTCGGGATCTCACGGAGATTGCGCGGCAGGGAAAACTTGACCCGGTTATCGGTCGGCAAAACGAAATCGAGCGCATCGTGCAGATTCTTTGCCGTCGCCAGAAAAACAATCCGGTGCTGCTTGGTGAGGCCGGCGTCGGCAAGACGGCCATCGTGGAAGGGCTCGCCCAGCAGATTTACTCCGGTGATATTCCCGAGCTCCTCGCCGACCGGCGCATCGTCGTGCTCGATCTGGCCATGATGGTCGCGGGTACGAAATACCGCGGGCAGTTCGAGGAACGCATCAAGGCGGTCATGAATGAAGTGCGCCGGGCGGGCAACGTGATTCTTTTTATCGACGAGCTGCACACGCTGGTGGGTGCGGGCGGAGCCGAAGGGGCGATCGACGCTTCGAACGTACTGAAACCAGCCTTGAGCCGAGGCGAAATCCAGTGCATCGGCGCTACCACACTCGACGAATACCGTAAATACATCGAGAAAGATACCGCCTTGGAACGGCGGTTTCAGCAGGTCATCGTCGAACCGCCTACGCCTGAAGAAACGCTTTTGATTCTCAAAGGGCTGCGCGACCGCTACGAGGCGCATCACCGTGTGCGCATCACCGATCTTGCGCTTCAGCAAGCGGTTGAGTTGTCCGCCCGCTACATCGCCAGGGTTCAGCCGGATAAAGCCATCGATGTCATGGATGAGGCGGGGGCCCGCGTTCGGTTGAAGTCCATGACCAAACCGCCGGATCTCACGGAAATGGAGCACGAACTCGAACGCCTTAACGGCGAGAAAGACGAAGCCGTCAAGAACGCCGATTATGAACGCGCCGCGCAGGTACGCGATCAGATCGATACCATCAAGAACAAAAAGAAAACGCTGCAAAAAGAATGGCGCGATCGCAGCAAAGAGATTGACGGCGTCGTGGATGAAGAGGTCGTTTCCGAGGTGGTCGCCTCCATGACCGGCATTCCGCTCAAACGCATGGGGCGCGACGAGGCTGAGCGTCTGCTGAGTCTTGAAACGGAATTGCACAAAAAGGTCGTCAGCCAGAACGAGGCCGTGCGCGCCATCGCCCGCGCGGTACGCCGCAGCCGCAGTGGGCTCAAGGATCCCAACCGTCCGATGGGCAGCTTCATCTTCGTCGGTCCGTCCGGCGTAGGAAAAACCTATTTGGCCAAGTGCCTGGCGGAGTTCATGTTCGGCGATCCGGATTCCCTGTTCGTCATTGACATGTCCGAATACATGGAGAAGCACAATGTGTCGCGGCTGATCGGTGCGCCGCCCGGATACGTCGGCTATGAGGAGGGCGGTCAGCTCACCGAGCGCATCCGCCGACGTCCCTATTCGGTCATCCTTCTGGACGAAATCGAAAAGGCGCACCCCGATGTGTTCAACATGCTGCTTCAGATCATGGAGGAAGGGCGGTTGACCGATTCGTTCGGTCGCCATGTGGATTTCAAGAACGTCATCCTGATTATGACCAG
>CAZWWW010000311.1:0-4493 GCA_964637715.1 uncultured Phycisphaeraceae bacterium
GCAAGCTGCTGCTTGCCCATGCCACCCCAAAAACAAGGTGTGACAAAGCACTAGGTTGGCGGAGCGCGATGTGAAGTAACCGCTACGGACTCCCAGGGTGGGGAGAGCCCGACGGATTGGTTTGTAAGCCGTGTGGGGTCCGACGATGTCTTGTTGGGAGCGCCGGGTTTTGGCGAACGCAGGCCAAGCGCTTCGGTGCTGGGAGTAGTCGCAACAAAGCCGGCCCCAATCGTTCGTGGAAGCACGCAATTACGGAGTATCTTGCCGATGAGCGACCGACCGACAACCCCCCCTGAAAGCGACGTCTACACCGTGCTCCTGATCCTTGCCACGGTGCTCGTGGCCGGGGCGACGATCTTTCTGGCGATGCGGAGCCAGCAACTTTTCGGCTCGTGGAACCCCTTTTCCGGCGCCTAGCTCATAGGCCTTTCCGGCAATTATCCGGGGGATGGACGAGGCCCATCCAGCCTGTGATTTCGGCGTAGCAGATGCGCGACCCCTCATCGCCCACCGCGCCCTCGATCCATCAAGTGAGTGTCTGTTTTCGATTCCACCGCGCCGGATGGTAGGGCACGTACGGCGAACACCTACAAAAATAACACCGGCAGGTTTCGCGCTGGCAGACGGGCGGGTTTGGCGTTACGATGTCAGCCTCAGATCGCATGCCATGAAACGGCATGGCGTATTCGGCTTGGGCATCGGCGGCAATCGCAGAGGATGAGCGCGTGTTCCTAGATTCACTCCTGGGCATGTTCAGCGTCGATATGGGCATCGACTTGGGCACCTGCAACACGCTGGTTTGTGTCAAGGGCGAAGGCGTCGTTCTGAATGAACCGTCGGTGGTAGCGGTGCGTCGCGGGACCAATCAGGTGCTGCGAAACGGCAACGCCGTGGGATCCGTAGCCAAGGAAATGCTTGGCCGCACGCCGGGGTCGATCTCCGCGATCCGTCCCCTGAAAGACGGCGTCATCGCCGATTTTGACATCACCGAAGCCATGCTGGGGTACTTCATCCGCAAGGTCCACGGGCGGAGGCGATTTGTCATGCCGCGCGTGGTCATCGCGGTGCCCTCGGGAATTACGGCGGTCGAGAAACGCGCGGTCTACAACTCTGCCGAACGGGCTGGGGCGCGCCGCGTCTACCTTGTCGAAGAGCCCATGGCCGCCGGAATCGGCGCCGGGCTTCCTATCGGGGAGGCAACCGCCTCCATGATCGTTGACATAGGCGGTGGGACAACCGAAGTAGCCATTATGTCTCTGGCCGACATTGCGGTGGTCAACAGCTTACGTGTCGCCGGCGACGAGATGGACAACGCGATTATCGCGTTCCTGCGTCGCAAGTACGATCTCATGGTCGGCTCGCAAACCGCTGAGCAAATCAAGATTCAGATTGGATCGATCGCCGAATTGGAAGAGGAGATGTCCATGGAGGTGCGCGGTCGTGATGTGGTCGGCGGGCTGCCCAAACGTTGCATCATTACGAGCAATGAGATCAGGGACGCCTTGCTGGAGCCCATCGGGCACATTGCTGATTGTGTTTTGCGTACGCTGGAGTCCGCAGAGCCGGAGTTAGCGGCCGATCTGGTTGACAACGGCGTTCACTTGTGCGGCGGCGGCGCCTTGCTGCGGGGCTTGGAACAAAGAATGGCTGAAACAACAGGGCTTCCCGTTCGTGTCGTGGACGATCCGCTGTGCTGTGTCGCCCGTGGTACGAGTGTTTATCTCGAGAACCTTTCCGCCTGGAAGGAAACGATGGAGTCCGACGCCGACGCCTATTGATGCGTTGGCATTCTTGACCTTGGTTGTTGGAGCCCACGGGTACGCCGCCGCCCGCGCGCCGGTGCTGGAGGTTCGACCGAGTCGCTGCGCCGGCGTTGATGATTTGATTGGTGGTTTCGTTGGCCGGCTGCCTGCCGTGGAGCCGTCCGAAAACCCGTGAGCAAACCGATCTGCACACGGCGCCCCTCGAATGAACCGGGCTACTCGACCTGTGGGTCGGTCTGCAAGGCGTATCCCGACCGTCAACAGTGGGGATGCAACAGGCCGGTGTCCGTGCAGATGTAAAGGCGCAAACGGAATCCCCTGACCGTGCCACGATCCAAACGCTATTCCGCGCCGCTGCGGCGAACAATGATTGTTCTTGTGACCGTTTCCCTGGCCACCCTGTTCGCGCCGCAGGTCTGGCTGCA
This sequence comes from uncultured Phycisphaeraceae bacterium, assembly GCA_964637715.1. GTDB lineage: Bacteria > Planctomycetota > Phycisphaerae > UBA1845 > UBA1845 > CAZWWW01. The sequence continues at coordinate 2,189 of CAZWWW010000311.1, forward strand.
CAAGATGATCAGCCTGGTACAAATAGTGGTTCCGTTTCAGCATCTCGCCCAGGCCGGTGCGAACGCTGTTGGCGGCGCGCTTGCGACTGACGGTCCGTCGGTCGGACGCGCGGCGTATGACGCGCTCCGGCGGTCCAAACAGGCGGCTGAGCACCAGGTGGTCGCCTTGTCGGCCCGCATAGAGGGATTGGAGCGTGAAGTGGGCCTGCTCACCGCGACGCGCCTGTGGGACGCGGGAGGTGCCCATCTCGGTGAAACCGGTCAACTGATCCCCGCGCGCGTGCTGGTATCGGACATGGTGCCGTGGCGGTCATCCAGATTGTTGACCGCGGGGACGGTGCAGGGTGTTGAGCGCGGTGCGCCGGTTGTCTCCGACTATTTTACGATAGACCGGGGTAGTAACGTAGCGGGTATTCGAACCGGTCAGGCCATCCTGCTGGGGGAAACGCTTGTCGGGATTGTGGTGCGCGTGGGCACGCATACATCGCGTGTGCAACTGCTTTCCGACCCGGCCACGCAAATGAAGGTCCGCATCGGACGCTACGCGGACGACCGGTTTACGATCTTGCCCGGTTATTTCTGGCTTGTAGGGCGCGGGCGGGGTACGATGGAGGTCCGCGACGTGAAGGTTGAGGATGTAGACGCCGGACTCATTCAGGTAGGCGATCAAGTTCTTTCCGATCCGGCGCGTTCCGCACTGCCCGCAGCGCTCATCGTGGGCACCGTTTCCAAGATCACGCCCGACCCCCGTGAACCGCTCTTTGCCGCGCTGACGATCGAAGCTGCCGTTGATGTCGGTGAGCTGGAGCGCGTATACGTTTTCGCCCCGACACCTTCGACTGCTGCCGCCGACGATTAAGCGCCCTGTTCCGCCAATTCGCGAAGGACGGCGCACCCCTTTTTGATCGTGTCCTCCGGCGCGGCGTAGCTGATACGAAAGTGCGTATCGCGTTCCGAGAAGACCTCGCCGGGAATGATGAGCACGTTGCGTTTGATCGCCTCCTCGACGAACGCGGTTGCGCTGTCAAACTGCGCGGGCGCCTTCGGGAACACGTAAAACCCTCCGCTTGGTCGAACGAAATCGAACGTGCCCTCGAGCTCAGCACACACCAGATCGCGTTTATCTCTATAGGCGGCGACGTGCGCGGACATGTCCGTATCCAGGGCCGTGATCGCGCCGTATTGCACGGGGTGCGGCGCACACACGAATGTGTATTGCTGGAGCTTCGCCATTTCGCTGATGATCTCCGTCGGACCGGCCGCGTAGCCGATGCGCAACCCCGTCATCGCGTGGGATTTGGCAAACCCGCGCAGCAGGATCGTCCGCTCAGGCGCGAACCGAGCGGCGCTGGGGCTCTGTCCGTCATAGGAAAGCGCCGTGTAGATTTCGTCGGAGAGGATCAGCAGGTCGTGCTTTCTGGCGAGCACGCAGATAGCCCGGACGTTTTCTTCTTGATGCGTCGTGCCCGTCGGATTTGCCGGTGCGCACAAGAGTATGATTTTCGTCCGCTTGGTGATCGCCGCTGCTACCCGATCCGCATCGAGTTGGAAATCGGGATAGGTATCGATCATGCGGGGAACACCGCGCACCAGGCGTACGAGGTGTTTGTACGACACAAAATAGGGATCGGCGAACATGACCTCATCGCCGGGGTCGATGGTTGCCAGCAGCGCCAAGAACAATCCCCCCGACACGCCGCACGTCACAAATACGTCCGGCACTTCGCCGAATTCGGTGCGGAGTTGGTCGGCAATGCGATTACGAAGCGGCTGAATCCCGCGCGTAACGGTGTAGCCTGTTTTTCGGTCATCAATGGCCCGGGTCATCGCGTCCCGCACCGCCGGCGGGACGTCATAATCCGGCTCGCCGATGGACAAGTTGATCGGGTTTTTGAGGGTGGCACAAAGATCGAACACGCGCCGAATACCGGATGAACCGATCGTGGCGACGTGGTCGGCTATGAGGTGTTGCAGGGGGGCCATGGTCATGCTCCGACAAACGCCGCGCGGGCCCTCACCGTTCTCGAACAAGGTTGGCTGGGTGCATCCGGCATATCGCGGCGACCCACTATCCGGGCGGCACCAATCGCATTTGCGGGCAAGCAGGCTCCGGCCCATGCCACACCCGCGAGGTCAAACGTGGAGATCTACCAGAACATTCCCCATTATTGTGTGTCGCCGAATCGAGTCGCTTTACCAGACGAAACGACGATTCAACCGCTACACAAAAACAGAGCTTGCTCTAGTGCAGCGTCACAGCTTATTCTTCGGGTTCGTTGTGGGTGGCATGGGCAAACTTGTTTGC
>CAZWWW010000312.1:0-4489 GCA_964637715.1 uncultured Phycisphaeraceae bacterium
TGGAAGCCTCCGGGCGCAACATCACTCCGAACAAACTTCCGCTCCGGGAACGCGAACTGCTCCTGGCCGCCTGTGACGAAGCCCTGCAGCAAACGGTCGAATACTTCGGCGCGCGGTATGTCATCGGGGTCGGCGCGTTCGCGGCGCAGCGAGCCGCGATCGCCCTGGCGGATTATGACGTAACGGTCGGACAGATTCTCCACCCCAGTCCTGCCAGTCCCGCAGCCAACCGAGACTGGGCCGGACAGATCACGCGCCAGTTGCACACGCTCGGGGTGCTTCGTCACCGTTGAGTCTGCGGGTCCGATGGCGTCGCCCAGTGGGAAACCGGTCCACCCACGCCTTTTCGCCGAATTCAAGGGTGCGATTCTTCGTTCTTCCGTTACAAGCAGGTAGACGCGAACGGATAGAGTGAATCTCGAAACGCTCAGTCGCCGGGCGCCTCCTGTGGTGGGGCGTTGGCCCAAAGCTTTCATCGACGATTGCTGGATACGCGTCTCGTTGAGTCGACGGTGCTGGAGTCATCACCGTTTCGCTCGATCGCTGCCGTCAATCAAGCAGTTTGGCGACGCTCGGTGCGAGCTGGTCCCCGAACGTATCCCGGGCCCGTATCACACCCTCCTTGTCGATCAAAAACCATGACGGCAAACCGTAGACGTTATATAGTTTGCCGACGGGGCTCGCTCCGTCCTTTCGTTCCCAGGTAGGTATGCCCGGCATGTTACGGCTTTTCACCACTGTCTTGGGCATTGAGGATTCTTCGTCGAGCGAGACGTTGATGATCTCAAAAGGTTGACCGTCGCCGTGAAACTGTTCGTAGGCTTTGCGCAGGTGCGGAATCTCCGCCATGCAGGAGGGGCACCAGGTGGCCCAGAAGTTGAGCAGTACGACCTTGCCGCGAAAGGAGGCGAGAGCCACCGTCTCCCCATCGAGCGTTTTGGTAACGAACTCCGGCGCGGCCATGCCCGGCTGCAGGTGTTCGACCTCATAGAGCAGCCCCGTGACGCGCGGTATGTACGCGCTCTTGGCGTACGTCTTGACGATGTGATTCAACGTCGCTTTCGCCTGATCCAGCAACCCGGCGTTGATTTGCACGCGCCCCTTGATAAACAGCGACCCGATGCGCAGATCGTCGTCCGTTGTGGTACGAGCGAGCTTGTCGAGCAGCGCGGTCCAGTCCTGCGGTGATCCGGACGCCGCGTACGCCTCAGCGACCGTGCCCACGGGGTCGACCAGATCGGGATGATTTGGGTAGTGCTCGACGAGGCGCGCGAATCGATCCACAAGCCGTTCCAGATCGGCGTCCAACCGCCACGACCAGTCAAAAACGCCCAGGGCTATTTCCGCTCCGTCGGCGGTTCCAAGCGTTTTTTCCGCGAGCCGGTCCATCCTCCGCAACACCTCCACGCGCGGATCGGGCGCCGCGGAAAAAGGTGCCCCTTTGTCCCCACCTGGTGCGCTCGATGTAGCGTCGCGTGCCTGCTGGTACGCGGTGTTCGCCTGATGAAGTTCCATCACCAGCGTCTCGTACTTCGCCAGCGGATTGTCGACCGATTTCGGCGAGAGACCGTGTGTCGTAAGCAGCGTCAACCCACCCCACGCCGCCAGCACCGCCACAATAATCCCGACATACCGCATGATCGAATACCCCCTGATGGAAGCGGTCTCGTACAAGAGCAAGCGCTCTTTTCGTGTAGCGGTCGAATCACTGTTTTATCCGGCAAAACGACTCGACCCGGCGATACACAATAACAGAAAACGCTCTATACGTAGCCATCCCTCATTCGCGCGGCTTGAGCCCGGCTTGTCAAACGCCTTGTCATACAGAGTGCTGAGCTGAGCGCCCGGTATCAGCGCGACGTTCGGTGATCAGAAAGCGACCCCAACCGTGCAGGCTTCGACCATCAATCGGGTCGCGTATTATGAAACCGCCTGTACGGGAATCGTCAGTGCCCGTTCGCTACGCGGAGATCGCGCCGCCGATGACTCTGCGGCGACCGCGGCTCGTCGCGGTGTGCGTGGCGCTGCGTCTTCAAAGAGTGATTCCGGTGCATGTTTGATGGCATTGTTCCAGGCGCGGCGCTCTGCACGGGATAACAACTCGGCCACTTTCGGGCGTATGCGTGCCGCTCGGCTTCGCCCGGGTGCACGGGGTGTTGTATCCAGATCAGCCAGCCCGGAATCGAGCAGGCGGTTGAGCACCTCGAACAGAACGCGACCCATCTCCGGGGTGATGATGCCGAGGCGAATCTCGCGGTACAGTCGGTCCATGGCCTGACCCACCGAACGCCGGTTGGTGATCTTGCGCAAGTAGCCGTCCGGCAGGCGCGCGAGCCTGGTTCGTTTGCGCGAGCGCGCGGCGCCGGCCCGCCGCTTGGCCGCCGCCTCCGGATCGTGGAATACACAGCATTCCTTATGCGGGAGCACACGACCGCGACAGCGTCGACCTGATTTCGTAATGGCGGCGCACCGCAGGTCAAACGGAAGGCGCTGGGTCTGTTGCGCGATCGCGGAGGCGGTTCCATGGTCCGAAGCCCTCTGGTCGGGCACGCCCAGATGTTCCCAAAGTAGCATGGTCGACTCTCCTTTCACCGGTTCGAACGAGCGGTGCCGACGCGCACCACAGGCCAAGCACCAGATCCGTGCCCGACCCGTGTTCGGCTGCTCCGCGATAGGCCAACGATACGCAATGGACAGCGCATTGGCTCAATCCAAAACGTCAGCACGGTTGTTTCGCGAGCGAGCATCGAGGCTGTACACCGATTGTACGTCACCATGCGCGTACTTCAAGCATAACCCGGTGGATGATCCCGCGGCGATCCCAACCGTCCTTTCCGATAGGCTCCGTAGACGACACGCGGGCGGACAAACACGCAACGTGCCCAAACTGGGTAGAGTAAAACCCTTCACTCGTGGTGGAGCGGGCAATGTTCCTAGATCGTTTTCTGATATTGGGCATCGTCGAATCGAGTCGTTTTACCGGATGAAACAGTGATTCAACCGCTACACAAAAACAGAGCTTGCCACATCCAAAAAACGTGCTGAATGAATTCTGACCAATCCGAGTGGCAGTGGGCGTCCTGCCGTGATGCGGGGTCATCAATGTCGCGCCGCTCGTTCTTCGGCAGGCTGCCAACATCAGTCGTTGTCTCCGGGACGAATACGGCGCATCTTTTTGACGTCGGACTGCCGGCGTTTGTCTTCGCGCCGCCGGCGCTTTGACGAGACCGGAACATGCGTAGTGCGTCGCGGTTTCCGGCGGGTAAGAGCCTCGGCGAGAAGTTCGTAGAATCGCTCGATCACCGCGCGACGGTTCGCCGCCTGCGTACGGTGGCGTGTGGAGGTGACGCGCATGACACCGGCTGCGTTGATTCTCCCGGACAGCTTTCGACGGATGCGCGCCTTCTCAGCCGGCGTAATCAGCGATGACCCGACCACATCGAACCACAACGTCGCGCGGGTCGCCACTTTGTTGACGTTCTGCCCGCCCGGACCGCTGCTGCGTGCATAGGTTATGGTCAGAACCCCGCCGGGAATACGTTCGCGCATATCGTCGGCATGCATCGTGTACCGCGTTCTCTTTTTTCGTGCATCTCGTCTCGAGTCGGTCCGCCGGTCAAAACAGCAATTCGACGGCACACAAAAACAGGGCTTGGTCTACCTTCAAAAACGCCCGAATGATGTGTTGAGATAAAGTCGGTGGATCGCGCCGACACCTCTTGTTTGGTACGCTGACGGTGTCGATCGGCGAGCCCGCAAGAGTTTGCCGTTCACGCCTGGCACCGGGTTCCCTTCTCGCGCGTGCGGCGCTCAAAGAGCATCCTCAAACGTGCTCCCGCCCAAAGGGGCACGCTCACGGATGCAGCAACCGTCCCAACCAATCGACAACGGGATTCGCCGATGCGCCTTCGTTCGATTTGTTGACGCGATCTTTGAGTACGTCCTGCCCGGCGGGCGCGGTATTCGTTCGGCTCGCCGCCGGCGGCGCGCTCCCGTCCTTGGCCAACCGCTGCTGCTGCACCTTCGCCGTCAAGTAACGCAATCCAAGTTCCGGCGTCTTGCCCACCATGTCCATCGCAGCCTGGTAGTCCGCCGCCGCTTCCGCGTAACGACCGAGTGATGAATAGCAGTCGCCCCGGATCGTGGCCGCGTCTGCGTTGTCCGGTTCGTTGCGCAGAACCTCACTCGCGTCGGCCACCGCCTTTTCATATTGGCCGTCCGCCGCGTAGGCGCTGGCCCGACCAAGCAGCGCAATGACCAAGCCGGCGTCTTCCTGCAGCGCGTCTTCAAAATCCGACACCGCACCGGGTGCTCGACCCCGACTGATTTTCGCCAGCCCCAGCATGACCTTGGCCCACACGGATCGACCATCGAGTTTTGTCGCCCGACCAAGCTCGTCGAACGCGCGATCCAGATCGTCAAGCAACAAATACGCGATACCGCGCCAGATGTAGGCGCGGGCCGACTGCCTGTCGAGTTGCACCATGAC
>CAZWWW010000313.1:0-4483 GCA_964637715.1 uncultured Phycisphaeraceae bacterium
CTTGCCCATGCCACACACAAAGAACCCTAAGAATAAGCTGTGACGCTGCACTAGACCGTCGCACGATGCAGCGATACACAATAACAGAGAATGCGGTAGCCAATCCGACCGTACGCCGTCGACGCGGACGCCACTGCCCCCGAGGATCGCGGGACCTTTTCGTCCTCGACCAGTCGGACACAGGTGCCATGCCTCAGAAAACCCCGGGGGTCCGCGGCGGAGCCCCGGGATCTATTCATCTACCCACAGGTTTCGACGAAAAGCCTATAATGCCGACTGATAGCGGCCGCACGGTGCTTTGGGTGACCGTGCTTTCTTGTCCTTCCCGACCAGGAGCTGAGAGATGTTCAGAGCTACGTACTTACTGAATAGAGGTGGACTGTGTTCGCCGTGGATGAGCCTGCTACCGAGCGTGCGATCCGAGGTGCGATCGGGGGTGACACGCGTCGGGTGGGCGTGGCTGTCGACGTTCATGGTAACCGTTCTGGCTTATGGATCGCCCGGAGCGCGGGCGGAGGAACCGTCCGCTGTCATTCGTGGAAACATCTTCATCGGCGAGCACACACGATCGACACCGGTCGGTGATGTGACGGTATTCAAGACCTTCGGGCGTGATCGGCGGTTGGACTTCGTTACGATCGTCCCGGCGCCGGTTGACGACGTGTGGCACGCCTTGACGACCGTGGCGGGTATTCAAAGCTTTTATGCGCCCGAGGCGACGGTCGATCTCAGACCGGGCCGTGCCTATGAAATTCGCGAAGACCGCAGCGCCCCGTTGCCCAAGGGTGTTGAAGGTACGAAGGTACTCAGCTTTGTACCGAAAGAGATGCTTTCGGTTACCGGCAGCGCGCCCTTTCCGTTTCCCACGGTGCAGGAAAAGAAAACACGGTGGGTTTTTCTCTTGGATCCGGTCAACGAGGGCACGCGGGTTCAACTGTCCATGATTGAATGGCCTGTCGGGGACGAATGGGATGAGGCATTCGAGTATTTCACGAATCATAGCCAGGTCTTTCTCGAATCCCTGTACAAACGGTTTGCGGAGGGTCCCGTCGATTGGAACGCGAAGCGTATAACGATCTCGCGTCCTGTGAGGAAACACCGGAATCCGAACGAAAAGCTTTGGCGCGTGGACAAGTCCGTTCTTGTGGAAGGGCGACCGGATACCATCTGGCGGCAATTCACTACCGACGACGGGCTAAAGAAGTGGGCGTCACCGGGGGCGAACGTTGAACTCCGCTTCGGCGGTGTGTATGAGCGGCTGTCGAATCCGACCGCGCCGAAGGGTCGTCGCGGACAGGAAGGCACGCACATACTGTGCTATGTGCCGCAGGAGTTGTTGTCCTATACCTGGCTCGCCCCCATCCAGTTCCCCGAAGTGCGTAAGGGTCCCGCCTGGGAAACATGGCGCTTTACGCAACCAAGCCCCGGGTGGGTGCGGATCCACTACACGGCGCTGGGAATCGGGGCGGGAAAACAATGGCAGGACGCGTTCAATCTGCTCGATCGGCGTATGGACGTGATGATGGGTAATCTGCGTGCCTACCTGGAGCATTAAGGTTATCGGTCGACTCGGTTAGAAGCCTCGGGTCGGCTGTTGAAAAACACGGGCAGCGGGATCCTGCGCTCTTCAACAGGCTGTCAGAGCAAGGTCTATTCTTGGGTGGCGGTCCGAGCGCTGTGCTCTCGTACTCTGCCACACGTGATTTGATGTGTGGCATGGGCAAGCAGCAGCTTGCCCGTGTTGTCGACCGGAAACGCACGGGCAAACGAGTTTGCCCGTGCCACCCGCGATACTCATCAACTGAACTGTGTCGGAGTACTAGATAGGTTTTCTCAAAACAGCGATACACAAGGCGTGAAAACGGTGTAAGCTTCATAATCGGGCAGCTTGAAAGAATCACGCAGGCGTGTGATGGAGAGGACTCGCCGAGAACGAGCGAGTCTGGTCGTACGATCAAGGGAGGTAGTACAATGGCAGGAGCGGTCAGGGCGATTCCGGAGGGTTATCATTCGATTACGCCGTACGTCACCGTCAAAGGGGCGGGTGCGGCGATCGAGTTCTATGGGAAGGCGTTCGGGGCGAAGGAGATCTTTCGTATGCCGATGCCGGACGGTAAGACGATCGCGCACGCCGAGATACAGATCGGCGATTCGCATATCATGCTGGGGGACGAGTGCGGCGCGCCGGGGACCGCCGTGTCGCCGACGACCGCGAACAACACGACGTTTACGATCCATCTGTACGTCGAAGATGTCGACGCGTCGTTCAAACGTGCGGTCGAAGCGGGCGCGACCAGCGTGATGCCGCCGACGGAGATGTTCTGGGGTGACAGGTTTGCCAAGGTGGCCGATCCGTTTGGGCATCACTGGTCGATAGCCACGCACGTCAAAGACCTCTCGCCGGAGGAAATAGCTGAGGCTGCTAAAGAGGCTTTCTCGAAAGCGCCGTGTTAATCGTCGGCAGTCGTGTTTCGTTTTCGGCAAAGCGTTGTCGTGGATCGGTAGGCAGACCCACCGTGTGAAGCGTTGGTGAGCCGTCACAGGTAAGGTGCCGGTGCCACGGGCAACGTGCGCTGCGATGTCGATTAGTCCGGTGTGGCGGACAAGTCCCCCGTAAGGCTTGGTGTGCAGGCTCAAGGGCGCCTGTGCGTCAGGCTCTCCCGTGCAGACGGGTAGGTGATCGAGTGCCCTTGCGTGCGTATGATCCTATACATTCCTTCGCACCCGGTTTCAAGATCGTGACTAGTGTAGCGTCACAGCTTATTTTTAGGGTTCGTTGTGGGTGGCATGGGCAAGCAGCAGCTTGCCCGTGCGGTTCCAGGGGCGGTCACAGGCAAACAAGTTTGCCCATGCCACCCCAAGAACAAGGTGTGACAAAGCACTAGGTCACCCAGCTGAACCAACGTAAACGCAGGACTTTATGCCCCTACCCGTCGTCGCCATCGTAGGCCGTCCTAACGTCGGCAAGAGCAGCCTGTTCAACGTCATCGCGCGCGCGCGGACTGCTATCGTCGAACCCACCGCCGGCGTTACGCGCGACCGCGTCAGTACGGTTACGGATATTGACGACCACTTCTTCGAGCTGATTGATACGGGCGGTTATGGCGTAGTAGACCGCGACGACCTCAGCGATCATGTCGAGCACCAGATTCGTCGCGCCGTGGACCAGGCCGGTCTGATCCTTTTTCTTGTTGACGCACGCGCAGGCATCACATCGCTCGACAGGCAGGCGGCGAAGCTGCTACGCCGCCATACCGACCGGGTTCATCTGCTGGCGAACAAGGTTGATGAACCTCACATGACGGGGTCGCTGCACGAGTTCATGCGGTTGGGGTACGGCGAACCGGAACCGGTCAGTGCACGGAGCATGATCGGCGTTCGCGTGCTGCGTGAACGCATCGCGCGATACCTCGCCGATTATGAACAATCACCACCGGACGAACCCGCGTTGCGTATCGCGCTGCTCGGCAAGCGAAACGCGGGCAAGAGCACGTTCGTCAACAGCCTGGCCGGTGAAGATCGGGTGATCGTGAGTGAGACGCCCGGCACCACGCGCGACAGCATCGACGTGCGCTTCGAGCGCGACGGGCGCACGTTCATCGCCATCGACACAGCCGGGGTGCGAAAGAAAAACAAGCTCACGAACGACATAGAGTACTACGCACACACCCGCGCGATTCGAGCGATGGAACGGGCTGACGTTACGCTGCTGCTTATCGACGCCACGGTGCCCGTCGGCGGTGTCGACAAGCGGCTCGCGCAGTTGATTCACGCCGCGTTCAAACCTTGCATCATCGTGGTCAACAAGTGGGATCTCGCCCGCGAACAAACCGACACGGTGACCTACGGCGAGTATCTGGAAAAGGTGCTGCCCGAAATCAGCTTTGCACCGGTTGCTTTTACGACGGCCAGGGATGGGTGGAACCTCGGTGACACCGTCGGGCTGGCGTTCGAATTGTTCCAGAACTCGGACGTTCGTGTGACCACGGGGCAACTCAATCAGGCCATGCGGCAGGCGGTTGACGAACATGCACCGCCCGCGACCCACGGGCGCAAGCGGGCCAAGTTCTTCTTTGCCACCCAAGTGTCGACGCGCCCGCCCACCATCGTGCTGTTCGTGAACAATCCAGCCTGGGTACCGCAGAGTTACGAGCGCTTCCTGATAAACCGGTTCCGTGTGAGTTTACCATTTGGCGAAATACCGATACGATTGGTCTTGCGGGCGCGGCGGTCGGGAAGACCCCCGCACTAGAACAAGCCCTGTTTTTGTGTCATGGTGGAACGCTGCTTGTTGGCTATCGATTGCCTCGAACCGGCTAGTGCAGCGTCACAGCTTATTCTTAGGGTTCGTTGTGGGTGGCATGGGCAAGCAGCAGCTTGCCCGTGTTGCTGGGGGGCAGTCACGGGCAAACAAGTTTGCCCATGCCACCCAAAAACAAGGTGTGACAAAGCACTAGTGCTTCGTCACAACTTAATTTTAGGG